>NZ_JACJNU010000020.1:0-25206 GCF_014849525.1 Microcoleus sp. FACHB-SPT15
ATTTGAGGATTGGACTTTTTCGCCTCAGTTAACGCTTTCTTTTGTTTGTAGTAATCAGGATATGGCGTATCGGCTGGAATGATGTATTCGGACTGGAGAGAGCAGGCATTAACGTCACACTTCCTGGAATTTATCCAGTCTCTGCGTTCTCGCACCGCATAATTGTATACACGCCGGCAGGTTTCCAGCCATTCAAGCATCTGGACTTCCTGTTGGGCGCTTGGATAAATACGGTAGCGGTAAGTTAATGTCAGCATCAACCTATCGTATCATGTTTAGGGAAGTTATCAGCACTCCCTAAGTATTTATGGGTTGGCGGAAGTATGGAGCCAACCCGCCAGAGCCATCCCGACGCTCAAATGATGCGAGGTACTCGCTCTTAGGCTCGATGTGTCCCCGCCATTTAGACCGGAGCTTTAGTGAGGACGGGGCTTACGGCGTTTTTGCTAAGGGCGTGTTAATGTTAACTGCCCTTCTACGATTCATCTATTGATTCCTCTTCTGTCTCCATTTCCAGTAGAGGGTTGGAGCTTTCTTGTAAATCGTCGGTATCTGTAGTTTGCTCTGGGGCAGGTAAAACACGGACACGGGCAAACCTTAGCCCAGTGATGCCTTGTAGCGGTTCGACAGTACCCAGTTGGATTTCTGTATCTACCCAGCCCTCTCGCCCTAAGTAGCGTAAGTATTGTTGATATTCTGTCCACTCTTCTTCAGTGGAATAAACTAGGGTAAGCATTCCGGGTTGGGTGATGCGAGTCCGTGCTTGCTCATCAACGGCTTTATCAATTCGCTTTTTAACAATTTCATAGCGGATATCGCGTGTTCCTCTCACCTCAAAGAGTTTTTCTGTGTTTTCGTCATGCAGAATATCCACTGTGAGGTCTTGAACTAAAACTAGATGGGTTACTTCTAGCTGGGTATCGTAAAGGCTTTGAAAATTGAAGGCGGTTCGAGCGCAGTCACAAACAGCGCGTAGCTGTTCGTAGCGCAGACTACGCAAGTGGTAAGCGGAAAACTTGGAGTCAATTGATTCCCCCACGTACATCATGTGGTTGATGCCATCCGTTGATTCAACGTCACAGTAATGGGGGATGATTTGCTGCATCCGCACTTGCCAGCGCTCCCAGGTTTGCTTTAAGAGGCTGTTAATCTTACTAATTGTTTGGTCATAGCGGGCGCGGGACACATAAACTGATTTATGGTCATTGCTGCAACTTTTACGGTAAGCTTCGACGGCGGCAAGTGCTTCTGGGCCACATTGAGCAAAGTAGTCTAAGTAGACTTCCAGGCGATCGCTTAAAATTCTCAGTGCTGTGACTTCAGCATCGACAGTCACTCGTTCTTTAACTTGTTCAATATATTCCAGTAAATCGAGTTGTAGTTGTTTCCCTAAAGAACTCTCTTGAAACTGGCAAACCGCTTCCACTACTCGTAAACCAAGCTGGAATTGTTCAAGCAAATCGTCTTGGATCGAGCGGTTGCGCTCTTCGGATGAACCGCGAATATCAGAGATACCATAGAGTGGATAAACGTTTGCAAAGACAATTGGTTCTGGTGGCAAACCCCAGCTACGCCGTTCGGCTTCTTGCAAAAACCGCCACTCTACTGAGGGATGAATGTTGGTAAGACGCTGCTGAATCGCTTGGCGTAGGGCGGCAGTAAAAGCAGGCATCAATTCTTCAGCGTACTTACAGTCGAGTCCGTCAAAGCTATGGGGGCGATCGCTCATTAGCCCAACAATTCCCGCTAGTTGCCGCGTTCCCTTCGATCTCATCGTTCTGACGACCAAAGGAATCAGCAATAACGAGCGAACTCCCTGATTCAAAAGCGATCGCTCACAATCTGTGTGGCAATCCAAGCTCAAATCAGGAACGTTCCAAACCCGATTTGCCTCAGCGGCTCTTAAAAAATGTGACCCTGAGAGGGATGCCATTGAGTAAAGAGAGGTTCTCAATTCCTTGCGTTCCGTACCCATAAATAGCCGCGTCTGCTCATTTTCTACGCTGAGGATTAAGCTATTGCTGGCGCGAAAAAGCGATCGCAAACGTTTATTAATCCGGCGAAATTTATCTGGACGGAGAATCGAGTCACGGTCAATCAATAGCCCAATAATGTGTCGAATTGTCTCCCGTTCTGTAACATCTGAGCCTTCTAAAAGTAGCTGTCCTGACAATTGATAATTATCCAAACGCAGCCGATGCCGCCAAGCTTGTAACTGAGCCGAGTCAATTAACCTGGCAGAACGATCTTCCTCTAGAAGTTGCTCCAAATCCAAATCTGCCAACTCATCCACATGGGAATCCATACGAGCAATCGTTAGCTGATCAGAACGGAAGGCAAACTCAATAAAACGTGGTTCTGGATAGAGAGGACTCCTTAGAGAAATAATTACGGGTTGATCGAGTAGCCGCAAACGAGGAACCGTAATTCTATAAATATCTCGCAGGACTAAATGCAATACATGCTGTCGGTATAACGAGTCAACCGCTGTCCCTTTCATTTCGGGTAACAAATCCGGTAATCGAATTTCTCGATCCGCTAAATCTGCGTAAGTCCCTGCAATGCCCATCATGCTGCAAAAATAGTCATTGGCATACCGCAGCGTAAACGTACTCGGTTCCACTACTGCCATCAACAACTGGCTGTGGCGTTGGAAATGAATTAGCCAATCCAACTCGCGTACTGTGTCTGTTACGAGTTGTCTGTTGTCTGTTGTTTGGTCCTCGTTGGCGGCTGGGAACAAATCGCAATCTTGTTGCGAATTATCCCTCTTCACAGACGATTGACCATTCTGAAGCTCTCCTCCAGAATTCGGTAGTGCGGTTACTTCGTGACCACTGACCAGTTGTGCCTGATGCTCAGTTAAGTTCTTATATTGCTCAGGTGCTGACTCTGAAGAGGCACTGGAGTTCGCTTGTTGGGTTTGTGCATTGGTAGAGGGTTTTAAGTTTTTCGCCTGTTGGTCTTTCCCTAAATTGGAGCTTGGCTTACGGGTAGGCATGAGAAAAGTATGATTAAGGGCAGCGTGTCACCGTTGGCTTTGTCGCAAGCTTAGTAATGAACGACGAATGAAAATAGTTGCACCTGTTCACACGAGGTTGCTAACACTTCTCTTACTCAACCCATCAGCGATCGCTTTTCAGCCGATTGCAGAATACTTCTCACAACGATTAAGGGGCATATCCCCACCCGCATCAGTCGAGCTAGCAATCGTTGGGTTGAGGAGAACACACCCTACTTCCAATACTCTAACTTCAGGAGCAATTGATCTTCCAGGTTAAAGGGAAGGCAGAGGGCAGAAACTCTTTCATAAAAGCCCTCTCCCTTTTTTGCTCAATAACCCGGTGCTGCCCTTACCCTACAGCAGAGAGATTAACGGCTGACTTTACCCATTTGCTATCAGAGGAGGCTAAATTAATAGCATCTTTCTGATTTCATCTAAGTTTCGACGTATTTATTAACAAGAGTAGTAGTTAATGTCTTGTTGTGAGCGTTAACCTAGCTGCTGCCCAAATCCCAAATATCTGCTATTACGCCCAATGTGCGATCGCTATCTCGAAAGCGAAGGGCACGGCTGGGCTAAATTTTGCATTTCTGTCAAGTGAGACTTCTAATCTTTAAAAAACTGGAAATTGTCCCCTTGAAAAAAAAACTACGCAGCGTACTAACCCGACAAGCTAGCTTGATTGGCTTACTTCTCATTTTCCTTTTGCCATTCGGCGTAGTCGTTTATCAACTGATAGCAGAAATTGATCAGAGAATTAACTTCGCCGAAAAGGAAAGGCTGGGACTTCAGTACAACAATCCTTTAAGAAAGCTTTTAGAGGATATGCAACAGCATCGAGGTATGGTTTATGGTTATTTGAATGGAGAAAGTTCTTTTAAAAAACAAATTATCTTCAAGCAGTTTCAAATCGAAGAAGATATCAAAGCCATCGATGCAGTCGATCGCCAGCTAGGTGCCACACTTATAACGACAGAGCGCTGGATGGCGCTCAAGAAAGATTGGCAGATGCTCAAAGGCAAAGTCTTGAAGTTGAGTCCAAAAGAAAGTTTTGATGCACATACTGCACTAATTGCTGATATTCTCTCGCTAATGTTTCATGTCGGAGATACTTCAAATTTAATTCTCGATCCGGAGCTTGATAGTTATTATCTGATGGATGCTGTGGTTACCAAGCTCCCTTCGATGGCTGAAGAAATAGCTCAAATACGAGGGTTGGGTACAGGTGCGATCGCAAAACAGAATATCACTACAGATGAACAAACAAAACTTGCAATTTTATTAGGCTGGATAGAATCTCCGATAAAATCATTACAGCGAGGATTACAAGTCTCTAAAAGAGAAAATAACGATCTCAAAAATAAAATAGATGCTTACACTCAAGAAAGCTTCAAGTCTGTAGATACATTTCTAGATTTAGTTGAAAAAGAATTAATTCGCTCTCAAAGTATTGACATCCGGGCATCTGACTATTTTGTGGCTGGGACAAAAGCCATAGATGCTCAATATACACTTTATGATGTCCTGTCTCCTGAGCTAGATGGATTATTGCAAGAACGCATTAAGGGTTTTTCTAGAAAAAAATATCTAGTGCTAGCTTTTTCCCTACTAGTATTGGGAACCATCATCTACGTTTTGATTGCATTTGCAAGCAGTCAAAACAAGCGCAAGCAATCTGAGAATGCACTACGGCAAGCAGAAGAGAAATACCGCACCATTTTTGAAAATGCAATTGATGGGATTTTCCAAACAACACCTGATGGGCATTACCTCAGCGCTAATCCTGCACTCGCACGTATCTACGGTTACTCCTCACCCGAAGAACTGATGACAAGCCTCACCAATATTGAGCAGCAACTCTATGTTGAGTTCAATCGCCGCTCAGAGTTCAGGCGTTTAATCCAAACGTACGAGGCAGTAACGGATTTTGAGTCTCAGATTTATAGCAAAGACAGCAGAGTTGTATGGATTTCCGAAAGCGCTCGTGCTGTTCGTGACGCTAGTGGTAAATTGCTTCACTACGAAGGTACTGTTCAAGACATTACTCGTCGCAAGCAAGCAGAAGCAGAACTCCAAAATGCAAAAGTTGCGGCAGAAACTGCTAACCGTGCAAAAAGCCAGTTCCTCGCTAATATGAGCCACGAATTGCGCTCTCCTCTCAACGCCATTCTCGGCTTTGCTCAACTGATGGTCAAGAGTCCTACTCTTCCCCCCGAACATACAGAAAATGCTGGCATCATCTCTCGCAGTGGAGAACACCTTCTCAACCTAATTAATCAAGTATTAGACTTCTCCAAAATTGAAGCGGGAGGCACTAGTCTTAATGAGAAAAACTTTGACCTTTATCGTCTATTAGATGATGTGGAAGATATGTTCCACCTCAAAGCTGAGGATAAGCATTTGCAATTGATTTTCGATTGTGCTTCTACTGTTCCCCGATATGTTCGCACCGATGAGGTTAAATTACGTCAAGTCCTAATTAACTTACTCAATAATGCTCTGAAATTTACGTCAGATGGTGGGGTTTCGGTACGAGTGGGGTTGGGGGCTGGGAAAGAATCTTTCTCTTCACCAATTCACTATTCCCAAACAGTGAGTGAGGCAACCGTGCAATCTCCTTCCGATGCGCTTCCAGGTAACTACTATCATAGTGAGGGTTCCTCGCTGTCTCGCATTCCCTCCGAAAACCAGCATCACCCGATTACTAATCAGAAATCCCTAATCACCTTTGAAGTCGAAGACACAGGTGCAGGCATTGCGGCTGACGAATTAAACGGACTGTTTGAAGCCTTTGTACAAACCAAAGCTGGCAAAGAATCACAAGAAGGTACAGGCTTGGGGTTACCGATTAGTCGTCGATTTGTGCAACTGATGGGCGGTGATATTCGTGTTAATTCTGAAGTAGGGCGTGGCAGTATCTTTAAATTCGCTATTGCTGTCACTGTCGTTGAGGCTGAAGACATTGAAAGCAAACAACTGACACGCCGAGTTATTGCACTAGAACCGAATCAACCCCGTTATCGGATTCTTATTGTTGATGACAAACCCCTCAATCGCCAACTACTAATTAAACTACTCAATCCCCTAGGATTTGAACTTCAAGAAGCTTGTCATGGTAAAGAAGCTATTGAAATCTGGGATAACTGGGAACCTCATTTAATCTGGATGGATATGCGGATGCCTATTTTGGATGGTTATAAAGCGACCAAACAAATTAAAGCCACCACGAAAGGGCAAGCTACTGCCATCATTGCCTTAACGGCTAGTGTCTTTGAAGAAGAGCGGGCGATAGTCTTATCTGCTGGATGTGATGACTTTCTGCGTAAGCCGTTTCGAGAAGAAGACATCTTTACTGCGATGAATAAACATATCGGTGTGCGTTATATCTACGATGATCCAACAATTCCTACTGTTTCAACTCAGCCTCAAACAGAACTTAAAGAGGCTCTAAACCCAGACACGTTATTTAATTTACCAACCCATTTACTAGCTAATTTAGAAAATGCTGCTAGCTGCTCGGATATGAATAAAATTGATGGCTATATCGATGAAATACGCCAGTATAATGCTTCTATTGCTAATGCCCTAGCAGCATTAGCAAATGATTATGAGTATGGCAAAATTGTGTCTTTGATTCAAGAAACCAAAGATAAAACTAGTAATTAATCTTTTTTTATGACTTCCACTGAGAGCATCGAAGCAAAAGCAAATATCTTAGTAGTTGATGACACCTTAGCAAATGTGCGCTTGTTAGTCGAACTCTTGACGAATCAAGGGTATACAGTTCGACCCGCAAGAGATGGTTTACAAGCGCTGTCAACCGCTCAGAGTGTTCCTCTGGATTTAATTTTGCTAGACATCAATATGCCTCAGATGGATGGCTATGAAGTCTGTACCAAGCTAAAAGCCGATGAACGAACTTACAATATTCCCATAATCTTTATCAGTGCCTTGAATGATGTACTTGATAAAGTCAAAGCTTTTGGGGTAGGCGGGGTAGATTACATTACTAAGCCGTTTCAAGTGGAAGAGGTTTTAGCTCGTGTAGAAACTCACTTAGCTTTGCGACATCTGCAAAAAAGCTTCCAAGCTAAAAATGAGGAATTGTCAAATACCCTGCAACAACTAAAAGCTACCCAGGAAGAATTAATTTTATCAGAAAAAATGGCAGCTTTGGGGCAACTGGTTGCTGGGGTAGCTCATGAAATAAATACTCCCTTAGGTGCAATTAATTCCTCTGTCAGGAATATTGACAATTTTTGGAAAAACAACATCGAACAATTACCTAAATTTTTCCAAGAACTTTCCCCAGAACGTCAGCTTGATTTCTTTGCTTTACTTCAAAAATCAAGGCAACAAGAAATGATGTTATCGACTCGTGAACAACGTCACATCAAAAAAGCTTTGACTGAGCAAATCAAATCTTATGGTGTTGAGAATGAAGCTGAGATCGCTAATATGTTAGTCAACCTAAGTGTTTATGAGGAACCAGAAAGATTCTTAGGTCTTTTCAGCGAGTTAGATAGCCAAGATATTTTGAGAACTGCCTATCAATTTGGTAGCGTACAAACCAGTATCCGAACTATTATCACCGCTGTAGAACGAGCAGCAAAGGTAGTATTTGCCCTAAAAACCTATGCTCGGTACGATCAGACGGGTGAAAA
Source organism: Microcoleus sp. FACHB-SPT15 (assembly GCF_014849525.1). Lineage (NCBI taxonomy): Bacteria > Bacillati > Cyanobacteriota > Cyanophyceae > Oscillatoriales > Microcoleaceae > Microcoleus > Microcoleus sp. FACHB-SPT15. Next base: position 7,669 of record NZ_JACJNU010000020.1, read on the forward strand.
GGTAGAAGCAAATATCATTGAGGGAATTGAAACTATATTAACCCTTTACCACAGCCAAACTAAACTAGGGGTAGAAGTCATCCGAAACTTCGATCGTTCCATGCCGACATTCCGGTGTTATCCCGATGAACTCAATCAAGTATGGACAAATTTAATTCACAACGCTCTACAAGCGATGGACAATACAGGAACATTAACTATTGATGTGATGCAACAAGACAATAGAGCCAGTGTCAAAATTACTGATACTGGCAAAGGTATTTCTCCAGAAATTATGCCCAAAATTTTTCAGCCTTTCTTTACTACAAAACCATCTGGAGAAGGGAGCGGTTTAGGATTAGATATTGTCAAGAAAATCATTGAAAAGCATCAAGGTCAGATCGAAGTAGAGTCTGTACCTGGTAAGACTACATTTACGGTATTTTTACCCATCAATAGTTAAGGAAAATACAATATGCCTAGAGCTGTAATTTTATGCGTAGATGATGAGGCTGTAATCTTAAAAAGTTTGGAAATTGAACTTCAATCCGCATTCGGTGATACTTACCTTTATGAATTTGCTGAAAGTGGTGATGAAGCTTTAGAAATCATTGATGAACTGAATGGTGAAGAGGTTCAGTTACTCATCATTGTTTCCGATTGGTTAATGCCAGGAATGAAAGGAGATGAACTCTTAATCAAAGTTCATCAAAACTATCCTAAAATCCATAAAGTAATGCTGACGGGACAAGCAGATGAGCAAGCAGTTGAAAGAGCAAAACAATATGCTAACCTTTACCGCTACTTGCAAAAGCCTTGGAACAGTCAGGAATTAATTGAAACAATTCGCTCGGCTTTAGCTTAGTCATGAAACAAACGGCAATTCTCTGTGTTGATGATGAACGGGCGATCCTGGACAGCCTGAGAATTGAACTAGAAAATTTCTTTGGAAACGAATACCTGATTGAAATTGCTCAAGACGGGGAAGAGGCTTTAGACATCTTAATAGAATTGCTAGAGGATAGCTACGAAGTCGCTTTAGTAATTTCTGACTATATCATGCCCGGAATCAAAGGGGATGAATTGCTAAAACGCATCCATGTTATTTCCCCAAAAACCCTCAAGATTATGTTGACCGGGCAAGCCGATCTGGAAGCGGTAGGTAATGCGATTAGTTATGCAAGGTTGTATCGTTATATTCCTAAGCCGTGGCACGATAAAGACCTAATTTTAACCGTTAAAGAAGCCGTCCATAGCTATTTTAAAGATAAACAGCTCGCGGAACAAAATCTACAACTCATGCAGATGAATTTGGAGTTAGAACAATTGAATCGTGAGCAATCTAAATTAATTGTACAACTGCACACGAATGAGCGCCACTTGAAACAGCATACGGAAGAACTCTTTCAACTGAATGAAGCTTTCTCTCGCTTTGTCCCACGTCAATTTCTCCAGCTATTAAATAAATCTAGTATTGTTGACATCCAATTAGGTGAGGCGGTACAGCAGGAAATGTCTGTCTTATTTTCCGATATTCGTGATTTCACAAGGTTATCGGAAAGCATGAGACTAGAAGATAACTTTAAGTTCATTAATGCTTATCTCAGTCGGATGGAACCGGCAATTAATGAAAATCAGGGATTTATTGACAAATACATTGGCGATGCAATTATGGCACTTTTTCAAGGTAGCGCTGATTGTGCTGTCAAAGCGGGAATTGCTATGCTTCACACGCTGAATGAATATAATCAGGAGCGGCAAAGTAGGGGCGATGTACCGATTCAAATTGGGGTTGGAATCAATACAGGTTCTTTGATGCTGGGGACAGTCGGAGGAGAAAACCGCATGGATGGAACTGTGATTAGTGATGCGGTAAATGTAGCCGCTCGAATTGAAGGATTAACAAAAAAATATGGCGTGTCGATGTTAATTTCTCATTTCACGTTTATGCAATTACAGAACCCGGAGAATTATGCAATTCGTGCTATTGATAGAGTTCAGGTGAAAGGAAAATCAGAAACCGTATCTCTCTTTGAAGTCTTTGATGCAGATCAACCAGAAATCCGAGAAGGCAAGTTAGCCACAAGTCAGACTTTTACAAAAGCTTTGTTGTTGTTCAAGTTGGGCAAGTTGGGTGAAGCTGAACAACTATTTGTTGATTGTCTACGGCAAAACCCCGGCGATCGCGTCGCTCAAATTTATCATCAACGCTGTCAACAGCTTCAATAGGAGTCGCTGAACTAGCGATCGCATTGCATCATCCAGCATTCAAACGATGAGTGCAAGCACAGACTGATTTTGGGTTTGCCAGTAGTCTGCTTGGTGCGAATGTCTCTAAATCTTGCCGACCCTTAACTACCGTATTTGTAGCCGCCTAGCCTCTTGAAAGGGTAGTGCGATCGCACAGCACCACAGTTACTATCGATAAACACGCTTTGTCTGTCAAAAGGTTGCCAAGAATACTACCTTAGTTAATACAGGGAACCTTTTAGAAAAAATTGACATATGTTTGATGCTCTAGCCGAACGCTTAGAAGATGCTTGGAAGAAACTCAGGGGTCAGGACAAAATCTCCCAGTCCAACATTCAAGATGCCCTGAAAGAAGTACGTCGTGCGCTCTTATCAGCGGATGTGAACCTTCAAGTCGTCAAAGATTTTGTTGCTGAGGTCGAATCCAAGGCGCAGGGAGCGGAGGTCATTTCTGGTGTCCGTCCTGACCAGCAATTTATCAAAATTGTCTACGACCAACTGGTGCAGGTCATGGGAGAAACTAACGTCCCCCTGGCAAAAGCCAATACCGCACCAACTATTGTGCTAATGGCAGGGTTACAAGGTACTGGGAAAACTACCGCCAGTGCTAAGCTCGCTTTACATCTTCGCAAGCAAGACTCCACTAGTCTCCTTGTTGCTACCGACGTTTACCGACCCGCTGCGATTGACCAGTTAATCACACTAGGTCAACAAATTGATGTTCCGGTGTTTGAACTAGGAAAGGATGCAAATCCTGTAGAAATTGCCCGTCAAGGCGTGGAACGAGCCAGAGAACTCGGTGTTGATACTGTGATTATCGATACAGCAGGACGACTGCAAATCGACCAGGACATGATGGGGGAACTCGCCCGCATCAAGGAAACCGTACAACCCCACGAAACGCTCTTGGTTGTAGATGCGATGACGGGTCAGGAGGCAGCAAATCTGACCCGGACTTTCCACGAACAAATTGGGATTACAGGGGCAATTCTCACGAAGCTAGACGGCGACAGTCGTGGTGGTGCAGCACTCTCGGTACGGCGCATCTCTGGGCAGCCGATTAAATTCGTTGGCGTTGGAGAAAAGGTAGAAGCACTGCAACCGTTCTATCCTGACCGGATGGCTTCACGGATTCTCGGAATGGGAGATGTCCTCACTCTGGTGGAGAAAGCCCAGGAGGAGATTGACCTTGCTGATGCCGAGAAAATGCAGGAGAAAATGCTGACGGCAAAGTTTGACTTCAGCGATTTCTTGAAGCAAATGCGGCTGTTGAAGAATATGGGTTCCCTCGGCGGTTTGATGAAAATGATTCCGGGGATGGGTAAACTGAGTTCTGAGCAACTGCAACAAGGGGAAACGAAGCTCAAGCAATCGGAAGCGATGATTAACTCCATGACCACAGAGGAGCGTCGCAACCCGGATTTACTCGCAGGTTCTCCTAGTCGCCGACGCCGGATTGCCCGTGGTTCTGGCTATGCGGAGAGAGATGTTAGCAATCTGGTCAGTGAATTTACCAAAATGCGAAATCTCATGCAGCAGATGGGTCAAGGTCAGATGCCGGGAATGGCAGGTATGGGGGGGATGTTTGGCGGTATGGGAGGTAATCAGCCCTCTCAAGCCGGATGGCGTGGTTACCCTGGAGGTGGTGGGGTTCCCAAGAAAAAGAAAAAGGAGAAAAAGAAAAAAGGATTTGGTCAGCTTTAGTTTGTTGTTCGTTATTCGTTGTTTTTGGTCTCTAGGGTTATCACCTCTTAACCAATGACAAATAACCAATAATTAAATACCAACAACCAACCCCCCGTAGATCGCTTAAAATCAAACAGGTGAATTATTCTGAAACATGGTCAAACTGAGATTAAAACGATTCGGCAAAAAGCGTGAAGTTAGCTATCGCATTGTCGCGATTAAAAGTGACGCTCGTCGTGACGGACGCCCTTTGGAGGAATTGGGATTCTACAATCCCAGAACTGATGAAGTAAGATTGAATGTTCCTGCCATTGTGAAGCGGCTCCAGCAAGGCGCTCAGCCTACTGAAACAGTACGCAGTATTCTTCGCAAAGCTAATGTCCTTGAACAAGTCGGTGCCTGAAACCCTGTCTTCCTCGCTTCACGAAGCAAGCCCTGATTATGTTGGTCTCGTCAGATTTTTGGTAGAGCCGTTTTTGGAGTCACCGCAACTTTTAAGCGTAGACTGCGAGAGGTCAAATACCAAAGATCGAGTCTGGATTAGGGTGGCTTTTGACGTGGCGGATAAGGGACGGGTGTTCGGTCGCGGTGGTCGCAACATCCAGGCAATTCGGACGGTAATTCAGGCGGCTGCTCAAGCTGCCGGTCAATCTGTCCATCTGGATATCTACGATAGTCAGGGGGGAGAGTCCCGTCGAGATGCTGCTCCAGGTGGTAGAGGGGGTGCCAAACGAGCGCCAGCAACGCGCTCATCAACACCTAAGCCAGCTCCTAAGTTCCGCTCGCAGTAGTTTATTGTGTGTCAGGGGTCAGGAGTCAGTCACGAATTTACTTGTTGAGAACAACTGACAACTGACAACTGACCGACGCTGCCTGCCGGACTTCATTTCCGGCAAAGGAAGCGCGGTCACCATAAGGTGACAACAACGAACAAATGAGTGAAGTATCAAAAGTAATTGAACTGTCAAATAGCGAAAGTGCGATCGCGCTAGCTGGGGAACGGGAAGAAAACCTCAAAATCCTATCCCGGCATACCGGAGCGTCTATCGTGCTGCGGGGACAAGAACTACATATTTCGGGAACAGACACGCAAGTTGAACGTGCCTCCGCTTTGGTGCGATCGCTAAAACCGTTTTGGCAGGAAGGTAAAAGTATCACAGGTGTCGATATCCTCACTGCTGCTCAAGCTCTAGATACTGATCGCCAAGACGAACTACAAGATTTACAGCAAGACATTCTGGCACGTACCCGTCGAGGCGAAACCCTCCGTGCCAAAACCTTCGGTCAAAGGCAGTACATCAAAGCTGTACTCAGTCATGATCTCACCTTCTGCACAGGTCCTGCTGGTACCGGAAAAACCTTTCTCGCCGTTGTTATAGCTGCTCAGGCTCTCCTAGCGAATCAGTATGAACGATTAATCCTAACGCGACCTGCTGTAGAAGCTGGAGAAAAGCTAGGCTTTCTCCCTGGAGACTTGCAACAAAAAGTCAATCCCTATCTGCGTCCTCTCTACGATGCTCTCCATGAACTGATTGATGCCGAAAAAATGCCCAGTTTAATGGAGCGCGGTGTCATTGAAGTTGCGCCTTTGGCTTATATGCGCGGTCGTACACTTAGTAATGCCTTTGTAATTGTTGATGAGGCTCAGAACACAACACCAGCACAGATGAAGATGGTTCTGACTCGTCTAGGTTTCCGCTCACGGATGGTAGTTACAGGTGACCTAACTCAAACCGACTTACAACCTAACCAACCCTCAGGATTAGCCGTTGCAAAAAAAATCCTACGCTCCACTGAAGGCATTGCTTTCTGCGAACTCACCACTAAGGATGTTGTCCGCAACGCTCTTGTCCAACGGATTGTTGCCGCTTATGAGCAACATGAGAAATCATTTTAACTTGTAATTACTTATTGGACTTATAGCGGTTTTCAGTTGGATGAAGCACAGATCAGGTCTGTGAAACCTAAACAGAGCAAGGAAAATCAAAAAGCTGATAGCTGATAACTGACGGCTTTTTGCTAACTCCTACCTACCAAGGCTCACCTACAAGTGTAAAACCCGCCCAGTAGTAGGGATGAGATAGGTTAGGGGTTCTTGATGCTGACAATCCTGGTGGTAAAGAAATGCTTTTTTTAAAGCTGTATAACTGATTATTCTCAATGCGAACTCTACCTTCCATCATTGCCAGTTGTGCTTGTCGTAACGCCTCACTTTTGATCGGCACCTGACTCAACTGATGATAAAACTCAGTAATTAGCCCTAAAGACCCCTGATCGCTCACGTACCAGAGTGTTGCTAAGGTCGAGTCAACCCCTGCTTGCAAAGCCGAACCCGCAAAACCTAACTCGGCTTCCCGATTGCCAAGCGCCGTTCTGCAAGCGCTCAGCACTAGTAACTCTACCGGAGGATCAGACAATTGCAGCTTCTCTAGTTCATTCAATCGAAGCTGGCTATTCCATAGTTGAATGTAAGAATTGTTTGGAGTTCCAGGCTTGAACTCAGCATGAGTTGCCAGATGGACAATCCCATATTCCTGCTGTTGTCGCTGAGCCTTCAAATTCTCTAGGGTAAAGCGATCATTGAGGAAGGATTTACCTTTCCATAGTTGCTGCGTAATGGTCGCTAACTCTACCTGAACCCCAGGCAAAGGAGCTTTATCAGTAAATTCTGATGCTCCCATAGCGAGAACTTGCAAGGGACGGATATCTCTGTAATCCGAATTAACTAAACTTAAACTCGGTACTAAACTAACGCTATACCGCTCAATTAGGAAGCCTTGACCATCATGAAGAGCAGCTACAGGTAGAGAGCGTAGACCTGCATCCATCGCAAATACTAAGCTGTCAATGTTTTGCGCTTGTAAGTCAGCTTCCAAAGGAGCAATCAACCATTTGTAAAGTTGCTGCGCTGAGCTTAGATAATTAGTGGTGTTAGTTTTGCTACGGTGGGTTAGTGCTTGCTGAAACTCATGAGTTGCAGCAATGACATTGGTACGATTGGTTCCCGGAACTCGATACCGAATCGGCTCACCCTCTGCTGTGACTACCAAGAGTTCTAGCTGGTCACTTTCCGCTTGCAAACAATTTCCCTGTTGTTGAGCTTGTCCCGTTGTTGCCTCAATAAGGTCAGAACGACGGTGACCAAACCGACGATCCACTTGAGAAGAAGGTGCTATCACAGCAACTCCGGAAGCGCTTGTGTTAGAGCTATTAGGAGTCGTTAATTCTGCTCCAGAAGCGCTAGCAGAAGACTGTCTAGCTGAGTTACTGTGTGAACCAGTTGCGGAAGAAGACGGAGATTGAGCTTGACATTGATTGTTCAGTGAGGCACCAGAAGTCGGTACAAAATTGACATAGATAACACCAGTTTTGAGACCTGTTACCTGCTCGATTTCACGAGTGCGATCGCGCACATCAGCCTCAGTGTAGATTTTGGTCTGTGAGTCTCGCTGAAGATATTCCTCGAATTCTTTCGTAAAAGCTTCTTCTAACAAATAAATAGGGTCGCTATCTTTTGCAGCCTGAGCCGTTTGAGTACCGGGTGTGTCTTGAGATGAAGCTGGCTGTTGTTCACTCGCACTATAGTTTTGGTCACCATCACCATCTGGAGATGTCGGGTCATCGTTGTCTGTAGGTGTTGGTTCCGGGTCTGTAGGTGTTGGTTCCGGGTCTGTAGGTGTTGGTTCCGGGTCTGTAGGTGTTGGTTCCGGGTCTGTAGGTGTTGGTTCCGGGTCTGTAGGTGTTGGTTCTGGGTTAGGGTCTGGAGGTGAATCCACTGGTAGGATGTTTATCTCGCCATCAGCCAATCCAAAATTTCTCGTATCAATCCTAGATATATCAATACTGGGGATATATTCACTAGCAAGCGTAAAGTCTACAGAACCAGCCTCACCTGTGCCTCGATTTGAAGCAATTATTTGGTCAAAAGTGATGTTCTCAGCGGCGGTCAACTCTACAGAACCCGCACTACCATCACCTCTATTACTAGTATTAATACTTCCTGTACTAATGCTGCCATTGGTGCTGATCAAAGTGACCGAACCAGAATCACCAGATCCCTCCTCAATTGTCCTGATATTGCCCGTGGTGATGTCGCCTAAAGCTGTAAAAATTACAGAGCCTGCATCGCCTTGATCAGAATCTGTAAAGATATTTGTAGTAGTGATACTCCCGCTTGGTGCGTTAATGATCAGTGACCGTGTAGTGGTTAAGGCTACGGCATCTGGATCATCAGCCGGAATATTACCAGTCAAGTCTGGGCTTGTAATTCTGATGTCCCCGTTAACGACAATGTCGCCAGTCGTCACCTCAAGCTTGAGGGCGACACCCTCATAGCCGCCATCCAAAGTCAGATTGCTCTGTGCGAAGATTGACGCTGAATCGGCTGTCACCTGATTCGCCACAACATCACCTGTTTCTACTCCAGCCACACCTGTCGTCTGGCTTGCACCACTAGCTGTAAGTAGTTGCGGCAATAGGGCTGCTGTAAGTGGCGCAGCCTTACCTTGAGTATCTACGGGGGGTTCAACCTCCAAAGCAAGAATCTGTCCGGCTTGACTAATCCGCACCCGACTAGTTCCGGGTATTGCTGCCACGGTAATATTGCCAGTTGAGGTGGTTAGAGAGCCAGTACTAACTACTGTCCCTCCGAACAGTCCAAGGTTTTGTCCTTCTCCTACTGCCAAGTTACCAGCATTAGTAATTGCAGCGGGTTGAGCAGCATCAAAGTAAAAGACATTTGGGCTATCAACAAGATTACTGTAGTCATTGTTTCCAAAGGCATTAAACCTACCGCCATCAAAGCCTATTCCAGTTGCTGTCGTGGCAAAAAATGAAGCAGGTACGTTTAGCTGAGCATTGGCACCGAAAATAATCCCCGCTGGGTTCATCAAGAAGAGGTTCGAGGTGCCACCTGTGACTTGAATCAGCCCATTGATGAAGGAAGGATTTCCACCATTGATTCGACCCAGAATGTTTTGAATATTGGGTTGGGACAGGAAATTAGCAATTTGACCTGCCTCTAGTCCAAACTGGTTAAAGCTGTGAAAAAGATTCGTTCCATCACTTGAAATCTGACCGCCAGTTATGTCAAAACTGTTACCGTTAGGCATTACATTTGTAATACCCTCCTCGGTATCCGGGGTAATCGGCTGTGCCTGAGCGGACATACTACTCAAGGGCCCCATCAAGAGAGAGAGGGCTGCCAGTGCCTGACTGATTCTACTCACAGCTCGTTTCATCTGGCTCATTTTTTAAAGGAAAGATGCCTGGAAAATGTTAGCTTTCTCTACTGCGGGCGAGTTACTATCACTGATACGACTAGGCACCAGGAAACTACTAAAAGCAAGCAGAATTGCCTTTTTGAGTTTATCTGTAATGCAGTCTATTTAAAGCTAAGGAAAAGACTATACAGCGATCTGTTAGTCAACTCTTCTATCTACGGCTACATTTAAACCCAGAAATACACCCCAAATTAGGTGCTGACTAGCATCTCCCGAATTTTATAAACATCAACACAATTTACTAATACCAGACTTTCAGGGATGTTTAGTAACTTCACTCAATCTTCATAAACTCAGTCTTATGGTCATCCTCTTTAAGAGATTTTCATAAGGTGGTAGAACTCTCGAACTGCACTATTGAATAATTGGTTAGAGCTAGGCAAGTATTTAGAGGCATTGACCAAGTTGTGGCAATTGTAAGATTCATTTGGGGTTCATGCTTGATTTTGGTTTTGCTGCTCTGCAGTGGTAAGGCACAAGCAGGACAATTAGCTGAGCGGTTAACGCAGTTTCCCCATTGGGAGAGTAAACCCCCTGTTAGCATGGCTGATGGGGATTTGCTGTATCCAGATTGGATGGAAGGCACTTGGAAAGTCACTAGCACGTTAGTCGCTCAGGTAGCACCGTTAGCACCAGAGCTAGTAACGCCAGGGTTTGACAGTAATCGCCGCTATCTGAATCAACCTGTGAATTTTTTGGTACGGTTTCAAGCGGTTAATGATTCAATATCAGCGATGAGAGATCACATCCTTCGTTTCCTCCCCTCCACCCCACAGGGTAGCTTTCGAGGTAACTCTTTCGTAAAACCTAACACTCCTGCTGTAGTGGCAGACCGAGCCTTCAATGGGTTGAATATTTCCAAAGCTTATCTGGGCGATCGCATAATTCGCTCTGTTAAGGTTGATCCTAATTCGTCAAATCGCCAAATTACGGCTTTACGCAATGGACACCAGTTAATCTCAGTGGTTACAGGTCGAGCAAGTGAAACGCCAAGCTCTGATCAGTTTATTGCCACAGAGGTTTCAACTCAAGTCTTTCGAGGCACAACTCAGCCTTATTTCAACGAAGTTGAGACAACGACAGCTTATCAACTACGAGAATCGCCTAATTTAGCGATCGAGGCATTGCAGATAACTGCCATTTACCTCTCACCTCAAGATGCTGATTATTTTAAAGCTCAGGGGAAACCCGTCGCTCTCTATCGTTATCAACTGGAGATTTTACCAGTGGAATCGTCCTCTACTTGAACCTAAAAAGCGCTGAGTGTCAAGACACGATGAGAAACAAAAAGCCGTGGGACTGGGAGTTCCACGGCGTTCGGCATGAGGAGTCTTAACTTACATTGAATTGTAGAGGTAACTGGCTAGGGGGAAGATGCTGGTAACGGTTTTGGTAACCACCCCATGTTTGGTCAACAGCAATGGGATTAAGTGTTTATTTTTTCTTAGTTGTCCAAACGCTGGTGAACATCATCAACAAACCGCCAATGAAAATTGCGATCGCTAAACCCCCTGCAATGCCATTGAGTAAATCAGTATTTTCCATAACTTAAAGAATGGTTAATGCTACTAGCCTATCAGCCTCTTTCTCCCCAGAAAGCAAAGCTCCTCCCCTAGACTAAGGATTGAAAACATTTCACCCCCCGATTCCAGGTATCAAGCTGCCTCCCAAGCGCTTGAGGGCACGATTGGCTACCTCTGAATAGCGTAATTCTCCGCACAGAATCTTAAGCATCGATTGAGTAGCAGTTGGTCGCTTAATACCGACTTTGTAGCCAACATGAGGAACACTGTAGAATGCTCCAGCTAAGCGTTGCGCCCACACCATATCGCTTCCCCATTCCTCGGTAATTACCTCGGTATATTTTTCCAAGGCATCTTTATCACCCGCTAAAGCCTTGTCAATTGCCTCAGCCGCTTTTAAACCGCTAAATATGGAAGGGCGAATTCCTTCAGCCGTGAACGGATCGACGACACATGCAGTTTCCCCCGCTAAAACAGCATTTTCGGTGTGTAGCTTCTGGTTACCGTCCCACAGGCAGATGCCATGACCGTACTGGTCATACGCATTGAGATCGATGTCGAACTGCTTGGCATACTCAGCTACCATCCCTTTAAGGTCTTGAGCGCCACCGCCTCGAAAATTCCCAATGCCGATGGAGTAACCGTCTGCTTTGGGGAAATTCCAGATGTAGCCATTTTTAACCAGACCGAAGTCAAAGTGAACTATCGGCTCTTGGTCTCTTGGAGCGGGGGTTTCTATCTCTATCGCTCCTGCCATACGTCGCTTGCGCTTCTGGAATCCGAGCCATCTTGCCATTGGTCCCTTTGCCCCGTCAGCAGCAATAATATAGCGACCTTCAACACGTTCATTAACTGTGTTTACCTGCCAAGCATTGCCTTTAAATTCAATGCCAGTCACTGCTGTTTGAGTGCGGAGTTCAGCACCCTGTTTTTGCGCTTGCTTGACTAAAAAGTGGTCGAAAACATCTCGCCGCACCATCCATACTGGTTCGTTCGTCTCCAGTTTCACGTCCACCGGATCGCCCATCTTCCAGGTGTAACGAATTTTATACGCTTTCACAGATACAGCAGGTGAAAAGTCAAAATCAAACCACTGTTGCACTATCGGTGAAACTCCGCCACCACAAGGCTTATATCGAGGTAAGGATTCTTTTTCCAAAACCACTACAGACCGCCCACGCTTAGCGAGGTGATAGGCAGCAGTGCCACCAGCAGGACCAGCCCCCACGATGATACAGTCAAACATTGCGCTTATGCTTTACTCCTGGCAGTACTGTAGCATTCATCTGACCTGGGCGGCTTGGTATAGCTCAACCCTAACAGTTGCAGGGTTGAGGCGCTTGAAGTCACGGTTCACTACATCTCTAGTGCAGTTTCCGACCACTCATAGATCAGTTTCATTCAACCCTTGGTGTAGTTATCGATTATCTTAGCTAAGCCCGGTACTGCCTCTTCCACATCACTCTTAGCTGACTTGCGGAATCTGTTATAGGCACCTCGCACAATCCCGTTATTGCTTCTCTCGATCCTTGCATCGGTGATGCCCAGCAGCGCGTCCGCCGCACGAGAACGGTTCTGGGTGAGATATCCAACTGGGTCACCTGTCTGTGCGCCCTCAGCCCAAATGGGATCGAGTGCGTCAAAGGCTTGGGGCAGAAGCCCATCAATAGCTGATGCAACATAACCGGGCCTAACCCCTTTGACGGTGCCATAAGCAGCTTTCATTCCAAGTCCGCCAATTCCGCCCTTCGCAGCGACCTGCTCGTCTATCAATTTTACGCAGTCAGCTACAACGCTCTCTTTTTTATTCGGGTCATTTAGACCGTCGCTAAGTCCCATTTCAATTCTCCTTAAATGTCAAAGTGCCTAATTTCTGGATTGTGATAAACTTTGCTGATGATATTTTCTGTAACTCCCGATATATTTAATTGATTGAGTAGATTAGTAAACAGAAAATTTTTGAGAGGTTAAATGCTGGTTTAAAGCTCACTGATAAACGCTGTAGACTAGCTATTTTGAGCGATTCCTCTCTCATCGGTTCAGTACTAGGTAGGTTTTCCCGTTTAAACTTTTGGAATTAATCCAAGTTTAGGGTGTTCTTATCTTTCCAAGGGTTTCACCATGATATCCGTATTTTTTGGATGTCATCTGCATGGTCTTCCTTTAGTTAGCTGACCTAACTAAATCATCAGTACTGCAACTTCAATAGTTACATAGAGTGCAAAATTTTCAGGTAACTCCCTAATAGGATTCACAAAAGCTTTACACTTCTTAGAGGAGTGGGAGAAAATGAATTTTCGTGTTCGTAAGCTCATGCCCCGCTTTAAGGTTGGGAGCTTGTCCTGTCACAGAAAAAGCAGAACTTCAGCTTGCTTGGTAGCCGACTGAAGTTTTGCTAGTGAAAAGTTATCCCTACTCCTTAACTATTGGCTTGCTTGGGGATAGCTTTTAAAGACCCGATCTTGAAGACGCAAGTCACTTGTGGCTGTTGGTGTTAGACAGTGGTAATATCTTTTTCTTTCTCTGCTAGCAGTTCATCAATTTTTGCTGTGTACTTATCAGTCAGCTTTTGAATCTGATCCTGGAGATCTTTCGCTTCATCCTCAGAAATTTCGCTATTTTTTTCTTGTTTGCGAACAGAATCAACAGCATCGCGACGGACATTCCGAACGGAAACTTTCCCTTCTTCTGCAAATTTTGCCGCCATTTTGACAAATTCTTTGCGGCGATCGCTTGTTAATGGGGGAATATTCAACCGAATGAGCTGACCATCATTGCTTGGGGTCAAGCCGATATCGGACAGGGAAATTGCTTTCTCTATCTGGTTTAGGCTGGTCTTATCGTAAGGTTGAATCATAATCGTACTAGCATCTGGCGTGTTAATGTTTGCCAAAGACTTTAGGGGTGTTGGTGTACCGTAGTATTCCACCTGCACCCGGTCAAGTAGACTCGCATTAGCACGACCTGTGCGAATAGTATTGAATGCGCGTTGAGTTGCCTCAACTGCCTTTTGCATACTAGTTTCGGCATCAGCTAACTTCACAAGAACCTCCCACAATTGTTCCAACAGCTTCTCCCTTAACAGCGCGGTGGATGTTACCCCGCACCGTAAGATCAAATACCATAATTGGAATATTATTTTCTTTACATAATGCGATCGCAGTGCTGTCCATCACTCGCAAGTCATGAGTGAGGACATGTCCATAAGTCAGGGTCTGAAAGCGACGAGCATTCGGATTGGTCTTCGGGTCAGAGTCATAAATTCCATCAACTTTTGTTGCCTTGAAGATGACTTCCGCGTCGATTTCTGCGGCTCTCAAGGCAGCCGTTGTATCGGTCGTGAAGAACGGATTCCCGCTTCCTGCTCCAAAAATCACGACCCGTCCTTTTTCTAGATGGCGGATAGCACGACGCCGGATATAGGGTTCAGCGACTTCTTGCATAGCGATCGCAGTTTGCACTCGCGTTGGTATGCCGATTTGCTCTAGACCATCTTGTAGAGTCATGGCATTCATCACTGTGGCAATCATCCCAATGTAGTCAGCCGTTGCTCGATCCATCCCTGCGGCAGAGGCTTTTATGCCTCGAAAAATGTTGCCTCCACCGACAACAATTGCCATTTGGACTCCATCGCCCACAACCTCTGCAACTTCCGCCGCAATGTCTTGAACTATGCTTGCGTCAATGCCGTAGCCTAGTCCGCCCATCAAGGCTTCACCGCTTAACTTTAGTAAAACCCGTCGGTATTTAATCCCCATGCTACGACTCTTTTTCTCTCAAAATGTCATCCACATAAGATAACAGGACAACGGTTTTATGTCTCTAGTTGGTTGTCTAGTGTCGCCATTGTATCGGGCAACCGATTGCTTCTGTTGACTTGGGCACAACTTCCTCTTCAGCGAGTAGAGCCGCAATCGCATTTCGCAGAAAAGTTATCTGCCTAGCTTCTGCATCTTGATGAAGACTATCATCAATTTGACCACTGTAGCGGAGAATACCTAAGTCATCAATGAGAAATGCCTCTGGTGTCTTCTGCGCTCCGAAGCTACGAGCTACGTCCTGAGTCGGGTCCCAGAGATATGGGAAATTCAACTGTCGTTCGAGAGCAAATTTTTTCATGTTCTGGAAGCTCTCTGCTGGATGTTGATTAGCATCCATCGCATTGATAGCGACTAATATAAACCCCTGCTTACAAAACTGCGTTTGAATTTGTTTGAGCCTGTCTATATAGGAGCAGCTATAGGGACATTGGTTACTGATGAAAACCACTGCCACGACGCTCCACTGTCTCAGATAGCTTGAGAGGTGGTGAACTTGATCATCAATTCCTGGCAATTCAAAATCCGGAGCATAGCTGCCAATGGGAGTGCCAGTCTTTTCCATGAGACTCATAGGACTTGCTTTTGGTGAACAACAATTCTCAGGTCGAAAAACCGCTCAAAATTTAAGGGTTGCAAGGTTGCTGCCAGGAATTTCTGCGGCATCTTCCTACCAGCCTTTTGTCGTAACTTGATAGCCAATCAACTTATAAACCAGCTTTGCGGCAGTAAATTGAGAGACAACAGAATCACCAAGAGGAGCGAGTTCCATAACATCACAACCAATAACTTGATGAGTTTCAAAGACTCGTCGAAGAAAGGTAGTCAGAGCGTACCAGTTTAGTCCTCCGGGTTCTGGCGTACCGACACCAGGAATGAGGGCTGGGTCAATTCCATCCAAGTCAATAGTAATAAATACTCGTTCAGTCGAGATCTGTGCGATCGCTTTTTCGATCCAATCAGGGTCTTTCGCAATCTCCCGCGCCCAAATCACTGAGAGCGACTTTTCCTTAATCAAATCAGCTTCTTCTTTGCAAACAGCACGAATTGCTATTGGCAACGTCGGCAGTCCCATATCCAAAATCCGGCGCATTACACAAGCATGGTTGTGGATTGAGCCTTCGTACTCATGGCGCATATCACCGTGAGCATCAATTTGAATCACCGTAAAGGGTTCTGAAGAGGCGAGACGGTAAGCATCAACAATCCCCGTTGTGATGCTATGTTCCCCACCTAGAGCAATCACAAACTTGTCATCTTGAATTAGCTGAGACACTGTATCACGAGTGACACTGAGCATCTTTTCCGCAGAAACCGATTGCCCATCACGGGTATCAGCAATTGAAGAGTGAGTGTAAATCCGGGCATCCCAACAGGTTTCCCTATCTAACTCATCATCGTAATATTCCAGTTGCACCGATGCTTCTAAAAGGGCATCTGGCCCATTTTCACAGCCTTTCCGGTATGTCGTTGTTGCTTCGTAAGGAATCGGTAAGATGACCACTCGCGAAGCTTCATAGGAGGATTTAATGTCTGAGCCGAGGAAGGGTTGAACAGCGGTAGATGTTTGCACCAACATGGACATGGAAGGAACACAAAAAAAGAATTTGCCAGAGCTATCGTGACATATTCCCAGAGCTAGATGCAAAGGGAAAACTTGTAAAGGGCTGCTTTGGGTTTACAGCCTGTCGAGCGTGATTTACAAGAAACCACTGAATTTTAATTTGGGCTATCGCTATAATTTGCTACTCAAACAACAATTTCTTGCATTTGGGATGTGGTGCCTCACCAACCAAACTGAGCGACTCTCTAAAGAGTAGGGCAAGTCTTCCTGTTGAAAAATCAGTGGAAAGCCAGGTTTTTAAAATCCAAACTTAATACTAAAGGCTGAATGCCAGTGAGCCAAAAGCCGCTAGATGCAGGATAGCAAGATAGGGTTCTATCAAGCAGTAGCCGAAGAGAACCGAAATCCTGTAGAGATGTCCCGCCGGAATGTCTCAACGATAGTGTGCATTCAAAGGGATTTGATATAACAAAGCGCTGAGCCTATGAATCTTCATCGATAAATAGCCGAATCAGGCTCATGCGAGTTGTCCCATCTCGGCAGCAAGTTTCTCATAGTGTGCTTTCTCAGCAGTTAAGGGACTCGCATCAAAATAATATCCCATCTAGATAGGCTTCATCTATGGATATTATTCTTTAGGGATTGGTACTTTATTTAAACGTGAGTTCCTAAGTAAGTTTGTGTTATGCGGCGGAATGACTTTTTGCGTCATACCAAGAATTTACATCATCAACTATCTGCCCGATTTCATATTCATCTAGAGGATGCCATCGCTCTTGTTCTATAGAACTAAGAAGTTGGTTCAATTCGCCAACAGGATATTTTATCCACTTGTAATAGCCCTTATCATTCTCCATAGTGAAAAGAAATACACACACAGGAAAGGGCAGATCTTGAAAATAGTTAGTTTCCTTTTGAGTGAGAGATAGTGAAAGCTTTTGTATATCCTTGAAAGCTTCGTCTTGACCTTTTACTTGAACACCGAAAACTCTTCCCGTCGGGAATTTATCTCGTACTATCGTTACTAATATATCGAGTCCATAATCAGCCGTCATCCTCATCCGCTCAATAACTAAATCCTGTCGGCGCGTGAGGTATACAACCGCGAGATGCTCGGCACGTTCATCAATAAAATCTTGCAAATCTCGCTTCATCACTGCTGCCACTTCGGATCGCAAAAGACTGATCGGAACGTTGGATAGGTGGGAGAAGCCCAGTATGCTGCCACCTCATCCCATAGTAGCGCCAATACATCTGGGTTAAGAGGGTATTGAGTACACAAACTTGAAAATCCTGTTTTGTATTCACCATTGGCTGACACAATAGACCTATCCTTAATAGAAAAGCTGTGGGATGATGAAAGAATAATTAAGAATTCCGTGCATCTAGTAATGACAAGTCCTTTGGAAAGAATCGAATCACATCCTCAAGAAGCA
>NZ_JACJNU010000021.1:0-102666 GCF_014849525.1 Microcoleus sp. FACHB-SPT15
GCTTAAGAAAATCTAAAACTACATGGGTACAAAGCTGACGGGAACGATATCTCTATCTCAAGCAGAGCAAGCTCTTGCTTACTAAACAGTACATCTGTATGGGGGAACTTCAGTTTAATCCATACAAATCAGCGATTCGTCGCGCCAAGCTATCATCAAAAACCAGCAAGCTGCCAGGGTTTTCTAAACCCAAAGCAATCACCTCAGCCTCGCCTTGTCCTAAATCGATAACAGCAGGGATAATTGTTGCCGATGCAACTGGGCGAATTTCAATCCATTCGATAGAGTTGACTTCTGGCACATCAACCCCTTGCAGTTTGCCAGTTTCTAGTTCTTGCGGAACTGCTGGCGGTACTGTAATCGTGCTGTAGAGTTGTTGCAGTAATTCTAGACAGCGTACTTGGTGAAGATAGAGGAGTGGCGATGTGTTGACAATGACCAGAGCTTCAGGCATTGTTGACATCCTGCTCTAGTTGTTCAGTTGTTAAGGAGAAGGGAGATACCTGATAACGCCCCAGTAGCATCAGGAATTCCACTCGTGACATATCCGCCAATTGAGCAGCGCGTCCTGATGATAATTTACCCAGTTCAAACAGCTTTACCGCTGCCAAGATACGGAGTTCTCTTGAGATTGTTTCGGGTGTTTCTTTGAGGCTGATTAACACTTCTTCAGGAATCTCGATTTGAACTGTACTCATGTTTGATAGCTCACTGTTCACAGTAGATTCAATGTCATTATTTTGGTGGCTGCTTGCTGTGATCGCGTTTTGGATGGATGAGGGGACAGTGCAATCACTTAATCGAGCAGTTGAATTGACACTCTGCTGGATGAATCGCGCCCAATTTTCAGTGAGCGCCAGTGCGCTTACCCCTCCCCTACAGAGTCACCTTTGTAAAGCCAGAGGCACTTCTCAGGAGAGTGTTCGACCCATTTCTCCAGCCATGTTTCGGTATGCCCTACCGTACATTTCAAACCTCAAAAAATTGGTTCTCTGGTACCTGGTGCTTAAAGGTTTTACCAGAACCAAGCTTTTCTGTACGGAACCCCCAACATAACAGTTTTAAGGTGCTTTGTAGTATTATAGTATTACATTAAACTGGATACTCAATATGAGCTGGTATTGTTGAAGCCTCTAATTGCCTATTCGTCTACTTCCAGCTTTTTTTGACAACTACGTTTCTAAAGTCAACATAGAAGCTGAGTTAGAGCGATGCGCCCGTTCTTCTGTCTAAGAAAATCTCTGGTGAAAGCAATTTAGAGTTTTAAATCTTGAGTAGCTCCAGTTATGCAAAACTATACCTCGGTTTATGAAACGTTCGTAAGCCTTGCACAACCGCTATATGATCGTGAGGACGAGAGCAAACAAATTGAGGAGGCATGGAGTTAAAGATTGAGATGAATGCCCCGAATCGAATAATCTAACAATTCCATTGGATGCTTAATAGCAATCTCCTTTCCTTTTAAGCGCAAATGTTTGGTAATTTGTAACGTACAGCCGGGATTAGCAGAGGCAATCAACTCTGCGCCTGTATTGAGCAGATTCTCAACTTTTTGTTGTCCCAACTCATCCGCAACTTCTGGTTGTAGCATATTGTAGACACCAGCACTGCCACAACACAAAGCCGCGTCTATAGGTTCTCGCAACTTCACGCCTGGAATTTTTCGTAACAATTGGCGGGGTTGCACGCTGATTTTTTGTCCATGTAATAGGTGACAAGCATCTTGATAAACCATTGTCAATTGGTTATCAGTCAGTGGTGAAAGTTTTGCTGTCAGTCCTACCTGAGCTAAAAATTCTTGAGCATCCTTTACCTTAGCTGCGAATTCTTTAGCTTTTTCGCGATACTCTGGGTCATCTGCTAGGAGGTGGCCGTATTCTTTTAACGTGTGACCACACCCAGCCGCATTGATAATGACTGCATCAACGTCTGTGCCTTCAAAGCTATCAATCATCTGTCGTGCCAAGGCGTGGGATTGTTGAGTTTGTCCTTGATGTTCTGGTAAGGCGGCACAACACCCTTGAGTTTTCGGGATGACGACTTCACAACCATTCGCGGTTAAAACCCGCACAGTTGCTTCATTGATGGGTGAGAAGAATAAGCGCTGCACACAACCGAGAATCACACCAACTCGATAACGTTTCTCTCCTTGAGCGGGAATGACATCTGGTAAGGTGTCTTGGAAAGTCTTTAGGGTGAGTTGCGGCAAAATTGACTCCATCGCGGCTAAGCGAGGGAAGACTTTCTCCAGCAAACCAGTAGCACGAACAAGCTTTTGTACTCCCAACTTCTGATAAAGATAGAGGGGAGCAAGCAGGAAGCGCAAACGTTTCGGATAAGGGAATAGGCTAAAGATCAGGGTTCTAAGTAGTCTATCGGGGAGAGAACGGGGATAGTTTCGCTCAACTTGAGGACGAGTTGCCGCAATCAGCTTGTCGTACTGGACTCCGGAGGGGCAGGTGGTGACACAAGCGAGACACCCTAAGCAAGAATCAAAATGTTGCGCTGTTGCCTCGCCAAGAGTAGCCTCACCGTTTTTGATGGCATCCATCAGATAAATTCGCCCTCTGGGAGAATCCATCTCCTTACCAATCACCCGATAACTGGGACAGGTGGAGAGGCAAAACCCACAGTGAACACAGGTATCAATTAGCTTTTGTTCAGGAGGATGCTGGGCATCAAAATTGGAGATTGAGGCGGTTGGGGCAATCTCCCCAGAGGTATCTAGTTTTGGCAATTCATTACTGGGTGTGGTCGATGAAATCTGCATATTCCCTGTATTTTCTTAAATCTTTGCTTCGTATGGTTTTTGAAATCTAAATCCCGCCGACAAATCGGGAGGGGCTTAAAAGGTTTTTTGGATCAAATTGCTGTTTAATTCGACGCATAATCTCTAAAGCATTGCCGTTGTAACCCCAGATATCTAGCTGTTGCTTAAGAGAAATAGGTGCCTCTAGAACACTCAAGAAGCCGCTTTGCTCTTGGCAATAGCGTCGCAGTTCTAAGATTGTCTGCGGTGTTGTCACGGTTGGGTCGAGTCGCAGTAACCCCAATCCGCTCCCAGCGTGAATTAATCCTAATCCTGACGAGGAGGTTAGAGTGTCCAGCTTAGTCAAGGTTGCAACGGCAGCAGTAGGTGATACCCCTATTTTGCAAGTAATTGCTGGCGGCTGTGTTGATTCCCAGATTTGTTCTGGCAATTGTTGCCATAGTTTTGCTTCATCAGCCTCGGTGTAGAAAGTGCCTGATAACCCTAATTGCTGTCCAACTTCGAGTAACCGAGAAGACTGTTCTTTAACCGACTCGCTTACACTTTGAAAGCGAGCGATTAAGCCTATACCTTGACCAAAACTGAGTTGACTGACAAGCTGGGTGGATAATAAATCAACGGCAGTAGGGGTTAGAGCGGAAGCGAGCAAGGTTTTTGTTGCCGATGCGATCGCCTTTGCCTCACCCGTTAACACGACAGTTCCCCCGGCTTCAGGTATAGGATAAACTCGCATCGTAACTTCTGTAATAATTCCCAGCGTCCCATAAGATCCAGTAAACAGCTTCATCAAGTCGTAACCTGCAACATTTTTCACGACTCGACCACCCGCTTTGGCAATTTGCCCATCACTACGGATAAAGGAAAGACCAAGCAGCATATCCCGAATGCCGCCGTACCGATGACGTAGAGAACCAGCGTCTGCGGTTGCAACAATCCCGCCAATTGTTGCGTCTTGAGGATAGGCGGGTTCTAAGGGGAGGAATTGATTAGTTTCGGTGAGAACATTTTGTAGGTCGCTGAATTTGACTCCAGCTTCTACGGTAACTGTCAGGTCATTAACCGCGTGTTCAATTATACGGTTGAGGCGTTCGGTACTAACGACCAGATCAATGTCTTTGCTCACTCCTCCCCAGCCCAGTTTGCTGCCGCAGCCGCAAGGGAGAACACTCCAACCGTTGTGGTGAGCGTGGCTCATGACATGGGCAAGTTCTTGAGTTATGCTGGGGTAAACTACGCCACTGAGTAAGTTTTCTGTACTGTTTGCTTTTGCAATCTGCTCTCGCCATCTAGGGTTTAAGCTTTCCCAGTCACAGATGCCATCACCAATGATTGGTTCAAGTTTTTGGGTGATGGACGCCGCGTCCCGCTTTGCGATCGCATTCATACCTTGTTTATCCTTATTAAGTTCGACGCTGACAGCCTTACCACTCTGCTTCTTGTCACTGATTCGTCAATAAAACTTATAGCCCAACCCAAAAATGGATATGGGGACAGAGTTCCATTTACTTCTATTTACTCTAGTATCGTAGGCTACCAGTAGTAAGAATGAAGGTAGGAAAGCCTACATTAATTTGTTTGAGGAGTGCCGGGGATGGCTCGTCGGAAAACTAAACAACCAGGTAAGCAAGCTTTAGACCGAGAAAGTTTGCTCAATCGGCTGACTACTAGCATTCGTCAATCCCTGGAACTGCAAGAGATTTTGACAACAACAGTACAAGAAATTCGTTCGTTTCTTAATACAGATCGCGTTAAGATTTACCGCTTTGGGTCTGACGAAACTGGGGAAGTGATTGCGGAGTCAATCAACACTAATCGCTTACCGTCTCTTTTGGGCTTACACTTTCCTGCTGAAGATGTTCCCCCAGTTGCCCGCGAACTGTTTGTCAAAGCTCGTCAGCGCGTGATTGTTGATGTTGTTGCAGGTCGCAAGACACTCAACCAGTTAGACTCCCCAGAAACTGGCAAAGCTTTAGTTCGAGAGGATATCCGCCATTACCCAGTTGATGCCTGCCACCAGGAGTATCTCACAACAATGGGGGTGCGTTCTTCGCTAGTTGTGCCAATTTTACATCAAAACCAATTATGGGGGTTGTTGGTATCGCACCATCTAGATCCACGACACTATGAAGAGAGAGAGTTGCAAGTTGTGCAGCTATTGGTCGATCAAGTATCAATTGCGATCGCCCAATCTGATCTGCTCCACCGCGCCCGTCTTCAAGCCTATCATGAAGGCAAAATCAACCAAATCAGTAGTCGGCTTCACTCCCCCTCAAAAGTGACAAAAATCCGGCAGACTGTTCTGGAGGAAGCCGTTATTGCCTTGGAAGGGTCAAGCGGGAGACTTTACATCACCGCTGAACCCACAGGTCAAGCGGCTCAACTTTATACAACTGGAGACCAGCCAACCCTACCCTGGATTGAGGAAAGTAGCTTTTGGCAGCGCCTGATGAATTCTTTTGAGGATGCCTCTATGGAAGAATCAGGACTTGAAACCTGGGAAGTTACACCGACAGAATCACTGATGCCTTCTTCTACCAGCTATTCTGGAGCAGGTGGGGTGGTTTCTCATCTCTACACGATTTCTGACCTCTACCAGGAACCCTCACTACAAAATTTAGTTTCGGCATTTTCGGAGACAACCATCCGTAGCCTATTAATTGTGCCTCTCCAGTATCATCAGCAATGTGTTGGCTGCCTCACGATCTTTCGTAACGAGATTGAAACAGAAACCCTGTGGGCTGGATGTAGGGATATCGACACCCGTAACCTACGCCCTCGTGCTTCGTTTGAAGCTTGGCGAGAAGTCACAAAAGGACAGGCAAAGGCGTGGACACCAGAAGACATTAAGCTAGCGCAAGCGCTGGGTATTCACCTATACATGGCAGTAATGCAACGGCGTGTTGAAGCCATGCTCCAGCATCAGGCATCTCATGATCGATTGACAGGTTTGCCTAACCGGATGCTGTTTGATGAGCGGCTTTCTTTGGCGCTAGCTCATACACACCGCTATGGAGAAATGCTAGCTGTAGTGTTTCTCGATTTGGATGGCTTCAAGACAATTAACGACACTCTTGGTCATGCCGTAGGCGACCAATTATTGCAAATTGTCGCTGAACGGTTGAAAGGATGTCTACGCTCAGAGGATGTTCTTGCCCGTTGGGGTGGAGATGAATTTACCTTGCTACTGTCAACGATTGGTAGTGCAGAAGACACGGCTAAAATTGCTACCAAGATTCTAAATGTCCTCAACGCTCCACTAAAGCTTGGGGGTCAAGAACTACACATTAAGGCAAGCTTAGGGATTGCGTTGGCTCCCTATGATGGGGAAGACGCTGAGACGTTGTTGAAGAATGCGGATGCTGCCATGTACCGTGCCAAGCAGCAGGGACGCAACAACTATCAGCTTTATACCTCTGCAATTGGCACAAAGGCACAAGAGCGATTGGTCTTGGAAAACAATCTTTATAAAGCCTTAGAACGCCAAGAGTTCCGATTACATTACCAGCCACAAATCGACTTACGAACAGGTGAGATTGTGGGGATGGAGGCGTTGATTCGCTGGCAGAACGAAGAGACAGGATTTATTCCACCCAGTTTGTTTATTCCCCTGGCAGAAGAAATGGGTTTGATTAATGCGATCGGGGAATGGGTACTTTGGACGGCTTGCGCCCAAAATCGCACTTGGCAATCTCTAGGGTTGCCGCCGATACGGATGGCAGTTAATCTTTCGGCACTTCAGTTCCAGCAAAAAAATTTGGTGAATATTATCGCGCAAGTGCTGGAGTCAACAAAGCTGGAAGCACGTTATTTAGAACTGGAAATCACTGAAAGTATTGCAATGCATGATATCCCCGTGACGATTTCCGTATTGCGGACGTTGCAGAGTATGGGAATTCAAATTGCGATCGATGATTTCGGGACAGGCTACTCTTCCCTGTCGTCTCTAAAACACTTTCCTCTCGATAAGCTGAAAATTGATCAATCCTTTGTCCGGGAGTTGGTGACGGATTCGTTTGATGCGGCGATTGTTAAAGCCCTTATTGCATTAGGGCATGGACTGAAGTTAGAAGTGATTGCTGAGGGAGTTGAAACACAAGAACAGTTGACGTTTTTGCGATCGGTGAAATGCGATGGTATGCAAGGCTACCTTTTGAGCCGTCCTTTATCTGCTGAAAACGCGACAAATCTGTTTATCAATAGAACGAAATTGAGTTTGTTAGAAGGCTAATTATTTTTATGTGCATGGCGGTGTATTATCTCCCTGTTATGCATTCAATCTGTGAGGAGAGTCAATGCTGTTTCGTAAAAGGCGTGTTGTCTTCGTTGTCCTAGGTTGCCTCGCCTTGCTCATCCTGATTCGCTTTGGGGGAGTGCGTGTTTTGGCTCAACCAACTCCTACCCCATCTGAAGATACAGTAACGGTTACTGAAGCACCAGATTTGGGACGACTCTTTAGAGAATTAGGACTTGAGGGGTCGATCTTAATTTACGACTCGAACAATAACCAAGCCTACGAACACAATCCTCAACGCAATGCCAGTGCAATCACTCCGGCTTCTACATTTAAAATTTTCAACGCGATGGTAGCGCTAGAAACGGGTGTCATTGCTGATGATGTGGCTGTTCTCACCTGGGATGGAATTCAGCGAGACATCGCGGCTTGGAATCACGATACAAATTTGCGTCAAGGTTTCAAGGATTCAACCGTCTGGTTCTACCAAGTGCTTGCCCGTAAAGCTGGACACGAGCAGATGCAGAAATTCATTGATCGGGTTGGTTACGGAAACCGCCAGATTGGCACGGTGCAAGATATTGATCGCTTCTGGCTGCAAGGACCCTTACAGATTACACCCAAGCAGCAGATTGACTTCTTACAACGATTGTATCGAGGTGATCTGCCCTTCTCAAAACGGACAATGGATCTTGTCAAAGACATCATGATACGCGAACAGACTCCGAACTACACGTTGCGGGGAAAGACGGGATTGTTGAGCAGCACCAAGCCAGAAATAGGGTGGTTTGTCGGCTATCTCGAACAGAACAATAATGTTTACTTCTTTGCCACAACCCTAGATATGCGTAAACCAGAGGATCTCGCTTCCCGGATTGAGATTACGCGACGTAGCCTCAAGGATTTGGGCTTGCTGTAGTAGCGCGATCGCTCTCAATTGTTGGTGTTAAGAGCCAGTTTTTCAAAGTCCCACTAATCAAGGGAATATAGAATTGAGTCGAGCCTGCAAACACAACACATGACCAAAGAATTCTGTGCCTACCCAGTCAGTAAGCACAAAAAAACGGGTCAACCTAATGTTGGTTAACCCGTGAGCTTGGGAACGCCTAGATAGACTATTTCTGCAGCACAAGTTTAACGTTGGCATTCTGCAAGCCACGCTGCTTGACTTCTGCCAAGGTCTTGTTCACTGCATACTTCTGGTTGATTGAGTTGATCAACTCGGTTTGGTTGTGCTTCTTAGCAACGCCCCAAAGGTCAGCAATCAGGTCGAAGGAACCATCGCTATTGCGAGACCAGCCGAGGTCATACTCACCTTCCAGAACAGCAACGAGGTCGGCACGAACCCGCTGACCGTTGTAGCCACGGACATCAGCTTCGGACTTAACGGAGATACCCAGGTCACGGAGAGAAGCCTTCAAGATTTCGGCGTCAGTGATCTTGGTGCGAAGAGTGCTAAAGTGAGACATTTGGATTTCCTCCAGTAGAGATAGAAGAGAAACGACAACGTAGCGTTTTACTTTGCTGTACTAAGCCGCTTAAGTCAAGATGCGGCTTTTTTTGTCAAACTGCTAGCAAGAAGAAGTTGCTAGCCTTTCCTCCTGTTGGGAGCAGGAGAAAGCCTGTTAGAACTCCATTCGCTGATATTCAGCAACGGAGGATGCAGCAGGTCGCGCGCGCTGCCTAGCCCAGTCCCTGAGGGCTGTTACCTGCTCTGTCATTGTCCGAGAAAGCGGAAGAGTCGCTTTGATAGCGGCAATGATATCTAGTTGCGTAAATTCCCGGTCTTGAGCAAATGCTTCGTACATCGCAGCAACTAGTGCTTGCTCAATTTCTGCTCCAGAAAAACCATCGGAAACTTTCGCTAACTGCTCAATATCAAAACGGGTGATGTCTCTACGACGCTTACTCAGGTGAATGTTAAAGATTTGCTGGCGCTCTTCCGGTGTCGGTAAGTCTACAAAGAAGATTTCATCAAAGCGACCTTTGCGGAGAAACTCTCCCGGTAGACGCTCAACTCGGTTAGCTGTCGCCATTACGAACACAGGTGAGGTCTTTTCTTGCATCCAGGTGAGGAAGGAACCGAAGATGCGGCTTGACGTTCCCCCATCTGAGTCAGAAGACCCTGTAGTGCCAGCAAAAGACTTATCAAGCTCATCAATGAAGAGGATGGCTGGAGAAATGGATTCCGCTGTTTTGAGGGCGTTGCGTAAGTTTGCTTCAGACCGACCTACCATTGACCCATCATAGACCCTGCCCATATCCAGGCGTAGCAGGGGCAGACCCCAGAGGCGAGATGTAGTTTTGGCAATTAACGACTTACCACACCCAGGTACACCTAGAATTAACATTCCTTTGGGTTGGGGCAATCCGTATTCTCTCGCTCGTTCGGTAAATGCATTGGAGCGCTGCTTGAGCCACCGCTTTAGCTCTTCTAAACCCCCAACCGAATCTAGAGTTTCATCTTCTTCAATGTACTCTAAAATTCCGTTGCGGCGGATGAGCTGCTTTTTCTCAGAAAGGACGATATCAACTTCAGCCTCAGTAAGGCGTCCAGCTTTGACTTGTGCTTTCCGATAAACTTTCTCAGCTTCGTCGTGGGTTAGACCCAACGCTGCTTTTAAAAGCTTTTCCCGCGTTTCTGTTGTTGTGCGGCGAGCTTTGCTTTGCTCTAGTTGTTGGGACAGCACTTGGTTGAGTTCTGTGAGATCTGGCATCGGGTAGTCGAGAACAACCACCTCTTTTTCCAGCTCAATCGGAACTTGCTGTACCGGGGACATTAGAATAATTGTTTTCTGTGTACCCTTAAAACTTGCGATCGCATCCCTCAACCATCGGGTTGTTACTGGCGAATCAATAAAGGGATGTAAGTCTTTAAATATATAGATACCAGCTTCTTTCTGCTGAATAACCCATTGAATCGCCGCCTCAGATGAGATGGTATTGTGCTGGGTAACGTGGCGTGATTGTCCATACTCTACGATTCCGTGGGTGACAGTCCACACGAATACACGCCGTTGTTGTGACTTCGCTTGAGCAATCATGGCTATTGCCCTTTCAGTCCGCTCTTCCTCGGAAGTCACGAGGTAGATCAGAGGATATTGAGCCTGAATGAGAATATTGATCTCTTCTTGCATGATTATCGACCCAATTAGAGACGGCGCAACCACAACCCAAGCATCATCG
Source organism: Microcoleus sp. FACHB-SPT15 (assembly GCF_014849525.1). Taxonomy (NCBI): domain Bacteria; kingdom Bacillati; phylum Cyanobacteriota; class Cyanophyceae; order Oscillatoriales; family Microcoleaceae; genus Microcoleus; species Microcoleus sp. FACHB-SPT15. Next base: position 10,188 of record NZ_JACJNU010000021.1, read on the forward strand.
AGAGAGCAACACTTGTTAGCTCTTCGTTTTGCAACTTTAACAAGGAACTAGTTCCTCTTCACCTTGAGAGCCAGTAGGAGAACCTACTCCCTCTCGAACCTTTTCTACTGGAAGCTCTTCAGCCAGAATGCTGGGTTGACTATCCAGGGATACCATTTCTCCACCTTTGAGAACTACAGAGTTAGAACATTCAGGACAGCTATAGACCTGATGCGTTCTGCCGTAGCTTGCCTCTACTTCATCAACCAACTCCGGGTGGTGTAGATAGAAGACAATTGCTCTCTCTACCATGGCTGACATGGATTCCGTGTCAACTGCTGCTCTAATTTTGAGCTGGCGGTGAAGTCCTGGCGGGAGATACAACGTAACCTTTTGCTTGTCTTGCATAGAATTTTCAATCGTTTTACCCGGGTATGCAAAAAGCTTATCGACTTATTTGGTGGCTGTCAAGACATTAAACCAGCATGACGGCATAATTGTTACATTACTTAGTATTTTCCGGCTATCAAGAGTCATGGACTGGATCAAGAAAGGCACCAAACGCAAGTGGAAGCCGTCTTATCAGTGTCCATCATTAACTACGTCACCAAAGGAGCTAGAGAAGTTAGTCGCTATAAGACACACGTCACCACTCAGAGGCGAAAAGCTGTTGGCAGATGGCGAGTTAAGGCTTTGGTAATCGGCAAGATCATTGTCAGTATCATGCCGCTGATTGTCCTGCTGTTAAGCTGTAGCCAGTTCAATATGCGATCGCCAGATAGCTGGAGTATTTACCGCAACTCACGTTACAACTTTGAGTTTCCCTATCCCAGTAACTGGATAGCTTTTCCCATGCCGGACAATCGCGATGGTCGAGCCTTTCGTGACCCACAAAACCCAAACATAGAAATTAGGGGATGGGCAGCTAACAACCTGGCAGAAAGTAAGGCGCCATCACAAGAAGGAACACTAAAACAGCCACAACGCTCTCAACAACAGAATTTCATAACAGAGCAAGGATTGACGGGGAAACTGAGAGTGGAGGTTGGCTCTGATTTGAGTTTGATGACATTATCCTTGAGCCAGGGAAATGTGCTGTATAGCTGGCAAGGACAAAGCGAGAGTGAGCAATTTGCCGATTACTATCGTTTTTTCAACTACGTTGCTCGGCAATATCGCCTTCCAGTATCTGAGTGAAGAAGATGCAGAGTTGGGGGAGAGAATTTTTAGACATTTGGTGAAAACGTAGTTACATCTTCCCTTGACACAGGTTTCCCTCCTTTTCACTGCCGACAAGCTTCAGTTCTTCTAAAGGTTGCGTATTTCAGTTATTCAATGTTTGTAAAATACGATGATTCGATCTCATTATATTTGGCACAAGTTATGTCTTCCGAAACTCCACCATCACTAAATTTGCCAACTGAATCTGTACCCTTGCGGATTTTGATTGTGGAAGATGATCCCATGATGCAGCTAGGTTTAGAGCAGTCATTAACCGCTCATCCCCAAATCACGATTGTGGGACAGGCTGAAGATGGCTACATGGGTGTCGAAGCCGCAATGAAATTCAAACCCGATATTGTGGTGATGGATATTGGTTTGCCACGTTTAGATGGGATTGCCGCCACTCAGCAAATCAAAGCCGCACTTCCCGATGTCAGGGTTGTAATGCTGACCTCTCATACAACAGAACGGGAAATTATTGCCTCACTTTCTAGCGGTGCAGATGCCTACTGCATTAAAGGCGCAAGTGTAGATCGCTTGTTAAAAGCGATCGCAGCCGCTGCTGAAGGAGCAACATATCTAGATCCTCAAATTGCTCGTCAAGTCCTTAAGCATCTCACTCCTCCTTCTCCTAGCGGTAATCTCGCCAATTTGTCGCCGCGAGAAATGGAAGTCTTAAAACTAATTGTTGAAGGCTACAGCAATCCAGAAATTGCTACAGAACTCTACCTCAGCCCGAATACAGTGAAGACTCACGTTCGAGGAATTATGAACAAGCTAGCTGTTGATGACCGGGTTCAAGCAGCAGTTGTTGCACTGCGTTCCGGCTTGGTGTAATTGGTTTTAGGTTTCGTCTCGATTAATCCATTTATTAACCAAGAGGGGTTTGTATCCTGCTAGCAAATCGAGCAGTGGGATGGGTTCTTTCTCCTCTAAAACTAGGGCACGGTGTTGAGGGCGAATAAACTGTTCAGTGACACCGTGATTGCATAAAGCAATAAAGTGGTCATAGTAGCCCTCAATATTCAGTAAACCGCAAGGCTTTCTGTGCAAGCCAAGCTGCGCCCAAGTTAGCACCTCACAGAATTCTTCAAACGTGCCAAAGCCTCCTGGTAGTGCCACAAAAGCATCTGATAGTTCTGCCATTAAAGCTTTGCGCTCATGCATTGAACCAACAACTCGGAGTTCAGTTAGCCCAGTATGAGCAATTTCCTTGTCTACTAGGGCTTGAGGCATCACCCCAATGACCTCACCACCTGCTTCGAGGGCAGAATCGGCAACTACTCCCATTAACCCAACATTGCCACCCCCATAGACGAGTCCAATTCCTTTGAGTGCAAGCGCCTTACCCATTGCTTGTGCGGCTTGCTTATAGGCGGGTCGTAACCCTGGACTGGAACCACAAAACACACAGATCCGTTGCATAGCGATCACTATCCTAGATTGAATTTAATACGGCGCTGCACTCTCAGGACTTACGCAACTGTCACACGCGATCGCCACCCAGTGACTAGACCAGCTCGGCAGAAGTAACCCACCAGGCTAGAAAGGAGTGAAAACTGGGGTAAACTGCCAATAGCCAAAGCCTCAAAAAACAAGCCAGTTGGCAGCTTGAACCCATGTCCAGTCCCCAAGCCGAAAAAATTATCCTCTCCCACAGACAACAAACCCTACTTAAACAGATTGTGCGTCGTACCACGAACCCTTACCGCCTCGTGAGGCGAGCGCAGTTGATTTTATTGGCGGCCGCCGGAGTAGGTAACACTCAGCTCAATCGAGAGTTGCAATTAGAACGAGGTCAAGTGCGCTTGTGGCGAGAACGATGGCTAGCAGCTACATCTCAACTAGCAACTGTAGAAGCAGAAAACAGCAGTGACCGAGAGTTGATGGCGTTAATCATGAGAGTCTTAAGCGATCGCTCCCGTCCTGGAACAACCAATTACTTCAGCACAGAGCAAGTAGTGCAAATTGTTGCCTTAGCCTGTGAAAATCCGCAAGCATCAGGATATCCGATCAGCCACTGGAGTTCCAATGAGTTAGCCATATCGCTCAAACCCTGGATACTGACCCGGAAGCTGGCTGGATTTTCATTGTTGACCAACTTAACATTCACCAATCCGAATCTTTGGTGCGTCTGGTAGCAGAACGTTGCGAGATTAAAACTGACTTGGGCATCAAAAAGAAAATAGGTATTCTCAAGTCCCTGAAAACTCGTGCGGCTTTCCTGTCTGATACTAACCACCGGATTCGCTTTGTCTATATTCCCAAACACACGTCTTGGCTCAATCAGATTGAATGTTGGTTTAGCATCTTAATGCGGCGCTTACTCAAGCGAGGTAACTTCACCTCAACCGCAGACCTCAAGCAGAAAATTCTTGACTTTATTACCTACTACAACCACACCTTTGCTCAACCCTTTCAATGGAAGTTTGAGGGCTTTTCAGATCAGGGCTAGGCTGGTGGGTTATTTCTGCCGAGCTGGTCTAGGCTAAAGTCATAGCAATTAGAGGATGTTTTAGTTGTTGTTTTCCTAAAACACACTCCATAGCACTCTGGTGGTCTTGACAGGCAAGTAAACTACCTACACCATACCTGTACTCAGGTTGGTGTAGGCTTTCAGTAGCCCTGTACCAAATCGAATAAACTAGATTGAAAGTACTCAACTTTCCGACGTAGTTCACACGACAGGTACGAACCTCTAGGGCTGTTTACAGAAGCCCCCAAAAGTTTAATTACGTTGGCACCATTAAAATCAGCATCGCCCTTCCAGTGGCAGTGCCCACAAGAGAAAGTCTTACCACTTCGGTAGGACTTTCCTTTTACTCGATGGATGTGCAAACACTTGTGGCAAGTTTGGCTCGTGTAAGCTGGATTTACTTTGACGACTTCAACTCCAGCACCAAGAGCTTTGTAGTCCAAGAACATTCGTAGCTGAAAAATGCCCACGAATTTGAGCGTCTACGTTCAGTTTTGTTCCTTGGTTGCTCGTTTGTTCGCTCTCGAATTCCTGTTAAGTTTTCGATTGCAATTGAGCATTCAGACTGTTTTGCCTTGCCGACAATGTGCTTACTGACATTATGGTTAACCCACGACTGAAAGCGTCTCTCTCGACCAGATAACCGTTGCAAAATCTGTCTAGCCCTACGTCTAGTTGATCTTGTGCCTTCTGAAGCCTTCTTCTGGAGAGATGCTCTTACCCTTGAATACTTATCCCGAATTTCTGTTATTTGTTGACCTGAGAAGCTTTCTCCTTCACTTGTTGCCGCTACGTCACGTCGCCCTAAGTCCACCCCAATTACACCTTGGGATTTTTGAGGACTTGGGGCATCATTCTTTACCTGGATATTGACGGAGTATGTACCATTCTGGTGTTTAACCAATATTGCCGATGTTGGTGTAAAGCCAGAAAGTTTCCCCTTCTGATAACTGCCAACGTCAACCAAGAAACGCTCTCTCCCCCCAACCAGCGTTAACGACACTGACCAATCTTTCTCTCTGAAAGAGAAGATTCGAGCGTCGTAATCAGCAGAGGTTGGAAGAAACTTCTTGACGGGTTTGTTCATCCGCTTGGCTGTTTTGCGGTTGGCACTTACCCGATTGATGGCACGGATAGCAAGGTTAGAAGCCAGCCCAAAGCGTTCCCGCACTTCGCCGTAAACCTGGTTTTGGATGGTTACGTTGTGGGTAATCTTGGGTTCTATGACTTCATTGATATAGTTGCAAGCGTCCGCAAACGCCTGGAGAGTTGCCTCTATCTTGACAACCTGCTCAGGTGTCGGGTTAATCTTGCAGACTATCGTTAGCACTTGCTTTTCCATGCCAAAATTATATCACTGCAATGAGCATTTATTAGAAAACTCCGTTCCTCCGTTTCCCGGCATTCCTCTGGTCACTCGCGTCAATGCGCGGTACTCGCCTTACGGCTACGATGTGTCCGCGCTGACTATAGTGGGAGCCTCCTGCCGAAATAGGTGAGGTTCACTTCTTGCTGGGTACAGCCTACCATTCCCTGGGTCACACGCTTTGCCGCTTTTTCCCAACTTGCGATCGCGTTTGACAGTTGCATAAGTTCTGTTAGAGAAACACCAAGTGAGAGCGCACAGAACAGCGAAGACTCGGTAGACTGATAAAACAAGAGGTACAGTCGCAATTCTTCTCGGCTTTTAATGTCAGAAAATCCTTGCCTCAGTTTAGCGATCGCGCGTCTGTCAACGGCTGGGGCAGAAAACTTTGCTATATGGGTACTCAAAGCCCCCTATCCTGGGGGCTATGCTCTGCATCACTCTACTTGGTCTGAAACCATGACTCAGACTTGGCTAGCGTGGCAGGAAATGTTTTCGTTGAGGGGGTTACCCCATGTTCCTCTCATCCACCATGCAACCCAGTCTGCCCGTACTCTGCCACCCGACAGTGATGTTGGGGCAACGGGTCAGACAACCAGCTACAGTAGTCGCTTGATGCAGCGCTTGGGTATTGATCTATGGTCGTGGCTGTTTGATGGCCCGATTCAACAAGCGCTTGCGGAAAGTAGGGGAATTGCCATGGGGCAAAATAAACCTCTACGACTGCGATTGGAAATTCGCGACCCGGATTTCATCCCTCTGCCTTGGGAAATCATGCAGCCGATGGCGGGTAAACAAGCAATTTCTCTATCTCAACAACTACTGTTTAGTCGCACAACCAGTGATGTTGACTCGCTTAAAGCCTTGACACGCTTAAACCAGTCATTAAACATCTTGCTGGTATTGGGTCAGGATGCCAAGTCTTCCACCCGTCCTACGGCTGGGTTACAGTTAGAACAAGAGGCAGCCGCGTTAGTCAATATTCTCAAAGCCTGCGGACAACCGATCAGCACAAGCGAAAAGTTTGCCTCACCTGTTCCCTGCCATGTGGAGACACTGTTACAACCCACACCCGCTGAACTGATTAGCGCTCTGGAAACGGGTGTCTACAATATCCTGTTTTATGCGGGTCATGGAGAACCTGCGCCAGACGGGGGTTTGCTGTTTTTGCGCCCAGATGCAACGATTAACGGCACAGAACTAGCTCAGGTTTTGGTGCGAACTCAAGTGACATTGGCGGTGTTCAACGCCTGTTGGGGCGCCCAACCTGATCAAGTAGGGACTCAAACAACGCCACGCAGTAGCTTAGCGGAGGTGCTAATCCACCACGGTGTTCCTGCTGTTTTAGCAATGCGTGACTCGATAGCCGATCAAGAAGCTTTGAGTTTTATTCAAACGCTGGCTCAAGCCCTTGCCACTAGAATGCCGATTGACCAAGCTGTCGCCGTGGCAAGGCAACAACTGTTGACGCTTTACAAATTTAATCAACCGGCTTGGACTCTCCCCGTGCTTTATATGCATCCTGAGTTTGAAGGCGAGTTGATTAAACCGATCGAAGAGGGCATTACAGAATTACCGAGTATGCAACCCAGTTGGGTTGGCGCCCCTGCCCCCGTTGCCTCATTGCGTTCACTAGAATCTACTGATAAGGTTTGGCGAATTCGAGGTGGACTGATGCGAGTAGGACGTCGCCAGGAAAATGATTTAGTGATTCAAGAGCAGTGGGTGAGTCAGCAACATGCAGAAATTATCTGTCGTGATGCTTTCACCGCTCAAGAGGCTACTCCTACTTACTTTTTACGTGATTTTTCCCGCTATGGGACATTAATTTTACGTCCCGATAACGGCAATGTAGCTAAGCCAGTAAGTAAGAACAATGGCTATCACGATCATCAGGCAGTTGGTTGGCAAAAAATACACCATCAGGAGGTGCCATTACAATCTGGTATCCAGATAAAGTTCGGAAGTACTCACGGTCAAACCCTGGAATTTGTGATTGAATCTTCAGACCATTCGGGCTGACAGATCTACCTGTTATTGCTAATCATCCCCGTACTCGCTTGTTAATACCATGCTTCACTAAATAGCGCTCGCTGCTGTATTAAGTAACGATCACAAAAAGTGAAGACAGCTATCGTTGATTTTATGACTTGTTACGGAACTGCAGAGAGTGCGGATGTAGCTTAATTCATGCCAGGTTTCATCTACCCAAAAACACAGGAGAGCCATTATGGCAAGCCAACCTATTCACTATGAAAATTGCGAGGATGCTTTGAGCTGCATACAAGGAGAACTCTTAGAAGCACTCTTACAGCCACAGGAGGATTGTTATCCTTGGAATCCAGCAGAACCTGAAGCGGAAGCCTATTTTGCGGAACTGGAACGGGGATTTTCCCTCTGTGACTGGCAAGAAGAAGAAGTTGAGAGCGCCTCTCTAGCGTTCTTTGACCAGCTACATCAGTGCTGGGCATCACCTATGCTACCAGCAACTGAGACATTGATTACCTCTTTATCAAAGCGATTTGCTACCCTGCCTCAGGAATGGCTAGAAGCGATCGCAAACCGTGCCCGACAAGCTTTCTCAACGAACTTGTCGCTAGCTGACCAACTTGTGATGTGTGTGGAGTCGTTACTACCCAATTGGGCAGAGGATGATTTATTAGTCCTCGCACGTCCTTGGGCATACGCGATGCGAGGAAATTCCGAGCAAGCTGTTGCAGAAACTACGGGTGTTCCTCAACCCAGAGACTGGGCCGCTTTATCTCAGGTGGAACAGGTGCGATTGAGTTTGGCAGTTGCCCACTCGGCGCTTGCTCAACTCAAAGATGACACCAATGATTTGGAATCGTCATAAACGCTGACAAAAGAGCAAAGGTAGCATCTAAACAAGTTGAGGCATTGCTTAAGACAAAATTCTCGCCACTCGCTTGGTGGCAAGTGGTAAACGAAATCTGGAAGATTTACTCTAAACGCCAACCGCTAAGCGGTATGGCGTTGATTTTTATAAGAAGTTTTTGAGTACTCTTACAAAGATTTAAGCTATAGCCAAGGTTTGACAAGCAGGTTAGATGTGTCGGCTGACTTTTTTAACAAATTAGTTGGGATCGAATCAATTTAAAAGCCGATCTATAGTTTATAGTGAGCCTTAATTAGATCTCAGCTCTGGGTGCATCACTTTTGCTGTGTAGTTTTTAGAAGATTAGGCTTTGTCTACCCGTCAATTATGTAAAGAAGTTTTACAAAAAACAACATCCTGCATAAAGTGGAGAACTTCACCTGATTGATATTTAGAAGTTCAAAAAACCACGGACTTGGCAGTTTATAGACACAACCTGTACTTCTTGCCTAGATAGCAAAGCTAAGGCAGATCAGTACTACAGCGATGTAGTAAATACTGATTTTTGCAAGAAACCTCGTGTGTTAAGCACACAATACCGGATAGAAGCTGACTTTTAAAGACGAGCTACAAAGCAAAGCTTTAAGTCAGAGCAATAGCTGCAATTTTCTCTAAGTATTTTCTTAGGGTGCAGTACATAAGATTGAAGACTTGTAACTCATCAAATCAGAAGAGAAATCAAGTCCAAATCTCGCTTGCTTTTCAAGCGTAGCATTATATGGAGAATAAACTTATGCATTGGACTGTTGTTGCTCCTTTTATACGGGAGCAGAGCGATTCCCAGTGGTTGACCCCTTTCGTTCCAGGGCAACGGCACCAGTTCCGTTGTGTTCCACGTCAGGGGTCTACTATAAATTGGCATGAGGCAGCCTTGCCTGTGACGGGAAGAGAGGAGTGGCTAAGATTGTGGAACCAAAGCCAAGAAGCAGTAAAAGCCAAACAAGGTGGCATAATCACGGTCTTTCCCCAATTAGCGGCAACGGTAGGACTACAGCAGCGTTTCGCTCTCAAACGTTTTCCAGTGGTAGCTTGGTGGTTCAATGTTGGCACTTGTTACTCTGGTCTCAAAGCTTGGCTTGCCTGTAACAGCTTGAAAGATGTTAATCGATTCATAGTCCACACAAGCTGTGAGCGGGAAATTTATAGCCAGTGGTTAGGACTACCTTTGGAACGTTTTGAATTTGTCCCCCTGCAAGTGCCAGAGATTCCCGTTACTTACAAAGAAGAAACTACCCGTCCCTTTATCCTAGCGACAGGCTCTGCATGTCGTGACTACCCACTACTTTTCGAGGCTGTGAAAAAGCTTAACATACGGACAGTCGTTGTTTCTGGACCACGGGCGCTAGCAGGATTGTCCGTTCCACCTCAGGTCGAAACCCCTTTTGGTCTGGAGAGGCAAGAAATCTTACGCCTAGGACAGGAGGCGCGGATAAACGTCGTGCCGATGACCCAAGAGGGACCGACGGCAGGAACACGGGCAATTGTCGAGGCGATGCGTATGAGTCGTGCTGTAATCGCTACACGTCGTAGTGGGATAGAAGACTATATCAAGGATGGCGAAACTGGGATTCTGGTGGAACCCAACTCAGTCGATGACCTAGTCCAAGCGATCGACAAGTTGTGGAATGATCAGGAACTACGTGAGCGATTGGGTCAAGAAGCCGCCCGTTACACGGCGGAAAATTGTTCCGATGAGGCGGCGGGAGCAGCTATGGGTCGAATCCTTGACCAAGTTGCAAACGAAACCCATCTAGGCTGAGAGACCGGGTTAGAGGTATACAGTGATTGAGTGACCTAGATGCAATTTGATAATAGAGAGTCTCGTTTCTTTCCAATTTCTTAACATCTCGTGACTATACTAGAGACTCCATATAATGCTACGCCCTCTCTATAAATAGAGGGCTTTTTTTTCCACAAAAACGACTCACCACAACTCAACGGCAACTTCCTTTAATAAGCCCAGCCTGGTTGCTGTACTCTATTAAAGAACTTTCAGTGGTTAAGATTTTCTAGACTAAGGTTATTTAGCATTCTCACCACTTGAAATGACAATAGCCGAACCTAACGGAGTCGAACCCTCAACGAGTACGCAGCCTGTCGGTGTCGCTATCCATTCCTGTCCGAATCTTCTGCAAGGGGTGGCACAAGCAACTAACCAGCTCCTGACAACAGAGGATGATGCCATAGCTATCAACAGAGCTTTGGCAACGTTGGGACAAGTAACATCTGTAGATCGGGTCTATATTTTTGAAATTCATCCCCATCCTGAAACAGGCGACCCGGCTCGAAGTCAGCGATTTGAGTGGGCAAGGGAAACTGTTACGGCTGAAATTGATAATCCCCTGTGGCAGAACCTTTCCTATACCGCTTGTGGTGTGAACCATTGGTACGAAACTCTTAAGGTTGGACACTCGTTTAGTGCGCTAGTTCGGGAATTATCAGCAGCGGAACGGCAAATCTTGGAACCGCCTGGGGTTGTATCAATCTTGGTTGTCCCAATTCCAGTTCATGGCAAGTTATGGGGTTTTTTAGGCTTTGATGATTGTCATTCTGAGCGCCGTTGGTCAGAGGATGAGTCAGCCGTTTTGATGACAATGGCAGCAACGATTGGCTCCTGCATAGCTCAGCAGCAAGCAGAAGTTGCTCTGCGAGAAAGCCAATTACGGCTTGAGAAAATTGCCGCGAATGTACCTGGAATGATTTTCCAATTCCTTCAGCGTCCAGATGGTTCCCGCTCAGTGCTTTATGCCAGTTCGGGTTGTCGAGAACTGTATGAGTTGGAACCTGAGGAAATTCAAGCCAACTTTCAGGTGCTGGCTGACTTGATGCATCCAGATGACCTTGAGGTTTATGAGCAGTCTGTCGCCGCTTCCGCCGCTACGGGAGAAACTTGGGTTTGGGAAGGTCGTATGGTAACACCTTCTGGCAAACTTAAGTGGATTCAATGTGCCTCCCGCTTGGAACGACAGCCGAATGGGGATTTGCTCTGGGATGGATTGGTTGTGGACATTACAGACCGAAAGAAAGCGGAGGAGGATCTAAGAGCGAGTGAAGGACGGTTACAGAGTTTCTTTGAAGCCACTTTTGAAGCTGTTTTAATTCACGATCGCGGTACGATTCTTGATGTTAACTGTGCTACTGAGGCTTTGTATGGTTACTCAAGAGCAGAACTGATTGGTCGCTCAGTCCTGGAAATCACGGCTCCTTGCTCATGGGATTTAATTCGGTCGAGAGTAAAATCTCCCTCAGATGTACCCATTGAAGCGATGGGTTTGAAGAAGGATGGCACAATATTTGTCGGGGAGGTTTCAGCAAAAGATATTGTTTATCAGGGGCATAAAGCGCGTGTAGTTGGGATGCGTGATATAACCGCTCGTAAACAAGCGGAGGATGCTCTACGTCAAAGTGAAGCAAAAAATCGTGCTCTCCTTCATGCAATTCCCGATTTGATTTTTCGCTTTAGCAGAGATGGCACTTATTTGGACTGTCAAGCGGAAAATGCGAGTGATTTGGTTGCACCAGCGGGTGGCTTGATTGGGAAAAAACTCCAAGATTTTGTACCAGCACCTGTGTCTCAGCAATTTATGGAGTACATGGCAAAGGTTCTCACAACGGGTGTCACCGAAACTCTAGAGTACCAATTGCCAATTAACAACAAACTCCGTTACTGGGAAGGACGCTTTGCCGTTTGTGGTAATGATGAAGTGCTGGTAATTGCACGGGAGATTACTGAACGTAAGCGTGCAGAGGAAGAACGACAGCTTACAGTTCAGCGCGATCGCCTTTTAGCTCAAATTGCTTTACGGATTCGGCAATCGCTTGATCTTGAGCAAATTCTCCAGACTACCGTTACTGAAGTTCGACAATTTCTAGAATGCGATCGCGTTTTTTTCACGCATATCGATAAGCACCTGCGGGGTGAGGTTTGTGTAGAGTCGGTTTCACCCAAGTGGGGTTCCGTTATGGAAGTATTGCGAGGCAACCCAACTTATATCAAGGAAATCAAAGCGCTATTTGAATCCGGTAATGTTCAAGTCATCAGCGATGTAACGCAGGCGGGTGTCTCTCCCCTACGAGCGCAATACTTTGCACAATATCAAGTTAAAGCTTGCTTGGCTGTGCCAATTATTGTCAGTGACAACCTGTTTGGCAACTTGGTAGCCCACCAATGCGATCGCACCCGCGAGTGGCAACCCTTTGAAGTTGAATTACTCCGCGCCCTTTCGACACAAGTAGCGATCGCCATACAGCAAGCTCAACTCTACCAACAGGTACAAGCGCTCAATACCAACTTAGAACGTCAGGTAGAAGAGCGTACCCAACAACTCAAGCAAAAATACACTGAACTTCAAGAACTTAACCGCCTCAAAGATATCTTTTTGTACGCCGTTTCCCACGACTTAAGGACACCCGTTCTTGGCTGGTTAATGGTACTGAAAAACTTACTCAATCATGAGCCGTCAGCCGTTAGCTGTCAGCCATCAGCCTCTATAGATAACGGACAAAAAATGATTGCAGTATCTCGCTCGGTTCTGGAGCGGATGGTTCAAAGTAGCGATCGCCAATTGCGCCTAATTAATTCGCTCTTAGAAGTTCATACCAGTGAAGTTGCAGGAGTTGCCCTGGAGCGAGAACCCTTACAAATCGGTGAACTTGTGCAGTTATTGGTTGAAGATATGGAGCCACTACTGACAAAAAATCAGGTCACATTGGTCAATCAGGTTCCCACCAATTTACCCATGATTAACGGTGACTCTTGCCAACTCAGACGTGTATTTGAAAACTTGCTGACGAATGCCTTCAACCATAACCCAATAGGAATTCAGCTAATACTAGATGCCCAAGTCAAGAAAGGAATGATTTACTGTACTGTTACCGATAACGGTGTGGGGATGAGTCAGGAACTATGCGATCGCCTTTTTCAACTGTATTTCGTCGCTCAGGATGCCAAGGACTCCCCTCAAGGACATCGACCCTATACTGGCTTAGGTTTAGGGTTGTATCTGTGTCGCCAAATTATCACAGCTCACGGTGGTGAAATTGGAGTTAAAAGTCGCCAAAGAGCAGGTACAACCTTTTGGTTTAGTTTACCTACAACACATAAGAAGGTTCCAGCTAAAGGCTATGGGCGATAGGCTGTAGTCTATGTGCTTCGTATATTGAATCTGTCTGCTGAGAATAGTTTTGACTATTCGGCTCTTCAGTACTGAAGAACAAAAACTCTCCCTCTGATAAAGGCAACTGGTGGGAAAATTTTGCCACAAAAGTTGAGGTGGCTTGGAGATTGAAAGTCTGACAAAAGTTAGAGGATTTCCTGGCTTCTATTAAACAGACTTATAGACGAAGACAGCATTCTCGCAGAGTCTAGACGATATAAAATGCCATCCACCGTACTTATTACAGGCGCTTCTCAAGGTATCGGCAAAGCAACTGCTCTTTTATTTGCCCGCCAAGGGTATGACCTTGTACTTGCAGCGCGTCAGCCTGAGCGCTTAGAAGCTGTCGCTTCTGAGGTTCGTTCGCTTGGGCAAAATGCTCTATCCGTGCCTACGGATGTGAGAGATTCTGAGCAAGTGAACACACTCGTAAAGAAGACACTGGAATACTACGGAACTCTTGACGTACTGATTAATAATGCAGGCATCTATCTCTTAGGCTCGGTGGAAGCATTCTCGCTTAGCGATTGGCACCAAGCTATAGACACGAATTTCTGGGGCTATGTCCACACGATTCACGCGCTATTGCCTCATTTCCTAGAGCGGGGGAAGGGAACGATTGTTAATGTGAGTTCTATTGGTGGCAAGGTGCCAATTCCTTACCAAGTTCCCTATACAGCGAGTAAGTATGCTGTCACTGGGTTAACCCAATCGCTGCACGCAGAACTTGAACCCAAAGGTATTAAGGTTTGTGGAGTTTATCCAAATTTCATCTCAACCGATTTGATGGAACGGGCAATCTTTCGAGGTAAGGATGAAGAGGATGCTCAAGCTCGCGAGGATTTGCTAAGAAAAGGACTGAGTGTTCCGATTATTGAAAAGCCTGAGAATGTGGCACAGGCGATCTGGGATGCCGTCAAGCATCAGAAGTCTGATGTCATGGTTGGCTCAGCAAATGTCTCAAACGCCTCTTATAAGATGTTTCCTGGCTTAATGCAGTGGGTATTCCGAAAAGCTCTTGGGGTAAAAGATAAGACCTAATACAAATTAGCTTTTTGATGTTAACTGTTCACAGTTAACGGTTCACGGTCAACTCTCAATTAAGTTGAGAGTATTAGCGAAGCAACTTTTTATCAGGATTATGGGCAGAAAACTTGCGCTTTGGTTGATCTGGACAGCCTTTACGGCTTATACCTTGTTGCTTGCCCCTCTTGATCAGCCGGGTACATTGACGGTTATTGGTAAGCTGGTAACGCTTCAGTTGGAGGGGATAAATCCTTATGTTATTACCCTCTTCAGCCTCATGGGTGTTTGGCCAATGGTTTACGCCTGTCTCATGTTCATTGATGAGCGATCGCAAACTATCTCGGCTTGGCCATCTTTCTTGGCATCAAATGGTTCAGGAGTAATCGGCATGATTCCTTATTTAATGCTCCGTGAACCTAGTGAAGAATTTACTGGGAATAAGGGTTTCTTGTTGGAATGTCTAGATTCTCGTCAAACTGGGGTAGCGCTTACCTTAACGACAATAGGCTTGCTTGCCTACGCAGTACTTACTGGAGATTGGGGAGATTTTGTTCATCAGTGGCACACCAGCCGCTTTGTTCATTTAATGAGCGGGGATTTTTGCCTGATGTGTGTCGTATTTCCCTCATTGCTTGGTGATGATATGGCTCGTCGAGGACTCCGGGATTCCCTGATTTTTTGGGCGGTGTCGCTAGTTCCTCTGTTTGGGGCGCTAGCGTATTTGTGTCTCCGTCCTCCTTTGCCAGAGTCCAATACTTTACTAGAAAATCAGTAAAACCTAGCGACTGGAGTTACGCCTACCTGGAATGTAGGTAATCCAGCAGAAGGCAATGATCAAGAATATCCACGCTAGTCCTAGTATCAGACTGTAAGTTTTCTTGAGAAATGCTTCGCTAATCCGCCACGCGCTAACTCCCAGACTTTTTCTCCTCAAGAAAGGGGAGCCAAATCCTGGCTATCCAGTAATGTTGTACTCCCCTTTCGTCTCTAGTGGCAGACTGCAAGCTTATGCGCCTTAGTATCTCGAAGAGCCAGTGCGACTTGCCTCATTTGGATCGCGGTAAGCGGTGACTTCTTTTGGCTTGCGGAACAAATTGGCTAACCCGATTAGACCGAGCAAGCCTAGAGCACCCCAATTTGAAGCGCGATTTTCTGTTTCTGCAGACTCAACTCCCTGGTAAGTGTTGGTACCTGTCGTTGCATCGGGAGATGTAGTTGTACCTGTTGTCGCGTCAGGTAATGTGGTCGTACCTGTTGTTGCGTCAGGAGATGTAGTCGTACCTGTCGTCGCGTCAGGTAATGTGGTGGTGCCTGTCGTTCCGCCAGGAGTTGTAGTTGTACCTGCATTCCCAGTACCCCCAGATGTAGTTGTATCTGAAAGTGTTCCATCTGGAGCTGTCGTCGTGCCTGTAGGCGCTCCAGTCGGAGATGTAGTAGTGCCTGAAGTCGTGCCACCCGGAGAAATGGCGCTGCCTGCTGCACCCGTACCGGAAGTTGTACCACCAGTACCCGTACCAGTACCGAAAGTTTCTGCACCAGCACCTGTACCCGTACCGGAAGTTGTGCCACCAGCACCCGTACCAGTACCTAAAGTTCCTGTCCCAGCACCTGTACCCGTACCGGAAGTTGTGCCACCAGCACCCGTACCAGTACCTAAAGTTCCTGCACCCGTACCAGAAGTTGTATCACCAGCACCAGCGCCAGTACCCAAAGTTCCTGCTCCACCCGTACCGGAAGTTGTACCTGCTCCACCCGTACCGGAAGTTGTGCCTGCTCCACCCGTACCGGAAGTTGTGCCTGCACCTGAAGTTCCACTACCAGCACCCGTGCCAGTTTGGGCAGAAGCTGGTATAGCTAAGGGCAGAGTGGCTAAGCTCAGAGCAAAAGTGCTAGCCCAAACAATCTTAGAAAAATTAAAAGGCTTCATGTAGTGATTCCTCTTGTGTTATGAACCTCTGGAGGTTTCTTTTTTCAAAAACGGTATTTTCAACATTGCTAGCTACTGATGTCTAGCTTGATTTGGCTGTTCTAGCAACTCATTGGAATGGCTTACTAGATAGGCATAAGAGGAAGAGAGGTTGCAAAAGTGAAACTTATCTAAGCGTTCAGGGTTTTGAAAAAGCGATCGCCAGTCGTTTTCTCTTTCCTTGTTAGACTTAGCCAACAAGCCCTTCTCTCAAGTAATTACTTTAGTTTCTACTGCTTATTTAAACTTCATTCCAAAGAAATAGATCAAACTTATCGTCTCTAATTATTGGGATTTGGAAGAGGTACTACTTGTGGAACAGGACACAATACCGATCTGCGCTTATGATCTTTGCTTCGAGTAAACTTACTAAAGTTCTACCTATAGAATGAATTGATTTCAAGAAATTGTGTAACTATAAACACAAAAGCTAGCTAAGCTTATGAGGACATCAGTTCTTTAACTATCCTCCCCCATTAATTCGTGATTAAAGTAATATTATTAACCAAACTTATCTTTTCAGGCGCTTAGTTAAAACTAGCTAAAGAGGCAAAGTAAAAGAATTTCTGAGATAGAGTTATAGGCTGTGAAACCTAGATAGAGTCAGGAAAACAAAAAAGCTGATGGCTGATAGCTGAGGGCTTGCTGCTAAATGCGTTATGTTGCCATTCATCGCAGAGTAAAAAACTCTTCGGCTATTGAAGGATGAATGCCAATAGTTGAATCAAAGTCTTTCTTAGTAGCACCTAGGCGTATGGCTAGAGCTAGACATTGAATAATCTCTATCGCTCCTTCACCCACCATGTGAATACCCAGCACCCGATCTGAGCTATTGTCAACAACTAACTTGATTAGGGTCTTTTCGTCTAGTTTAGGCAGACTGTGTAAAAGAGGACGAAACTCAGAGCGATAGCATTGCACAGAATCACCCAACTTTTCATGCGCTTGGGCTTTACTCAAACCAACAGTCGCTGCCTCAGGGTGGGAGCTAACGGTTGATGGAACATATTCATAACTCACAGTATGGGGGTTGTTGCCAAACACAGTATCGGCAAAAGCTCTGCCTTGAGCAATGGCAACCGGAGTAAAACTAAGCTGATTTGTACAATCCCCAACGGCAAAAATATTCGCGATTGTAGTTCGACTATATTCATCCGTCACAATTGCACCTTGGGTCACCTGAACACCCACCTTCTCCAGAGCCAAGCTAGTGATATTGGGAACACGCTCTGTAGCATAAAGGACGGTATCCACACTCAACGTGTTATGGATTTTTCCTGATAGGATTAAATCCAGTTCATCTCCCACACGTTTAATTTCTTTGATCACCGTCTTATCAAGAATTTCAAGACCTCGCTTTCTGAGACCATCAGTAACAGCTATGCGAATATCTTCATCAAAAGCAGATAGAATCTGGTCTTCCTGAATTACCTGAGTAACCTGGGAGCCAAGATTTTTCATGATGCCTGCTAACTTCACGGCAATATAATCACCGCCGATTACTGCAATATGTTTGGGTTGCTGCTTGAGATTAAATAGTTCACCTGCGGTGATGGCATATTCAATTCCTGGTATGTCTGGTTTGACAGTTTTTGCCCCCACAGCAATCAAAATTTTGTCAGCCGTCATCTCGCGCCCTTCAACTTCTAATGTATGAGGATTGCTAAAGGTTGTCCGACCTTTAATCAGCTCAACTCCTGCTTTTTGCAATGATTGAGTATGCACTTTGCTTAGACGCTGGATTTCCTGCTCCTTAGCGGCAAGAAATTGCTGCCAGTCGAACATCTTCATGTGATGGTTCTTCCAGCCATAACCCTGTGCAACTTGAGCATCCTCAGAGAAGTCAGCAGCAAAGGACATTAGTTTTTCGGGAATACAGCCTCGGATTACACAGGTACCACCGACTAAATCCTGTTCCGCGATCGCAACACGAATACCATAGCTAGCAACCTGTTTAGCCGCCGCAATGCCTCCAGGCCCCGCACCAATGACAAAAAGGTCATAATCGAATGTCATAACTTAATCTCCTAGTATTGCCCTAAGAGAAGCATTGTTTTCTTGAGAGCGTAGAAACCTCTCACAAAGGGTTACCACTACCAGATGTTCTGAGTATCTCCCTACTAAGCAAGGTAACTGCTCCTATTTCACCCAACTTCCATCTAACGAATGGCTCTAACATTAAGTGAGTCTGTCAGCATGAATACTAAGGCTCCTTTTGAACAAGAAAAGGTAGAGGGCAGAAGGCAGAAGGGATTTATGCCCTCTGTCTCCTGCCTTATTCAAGCCATGTAAAGCCTCAGGTGTAATAGAAGTAGAGGAGAGTGTGTTATTCAAGCTGACTTAAGTTTTGACATCCCGGCAACGTTTGATATTGCTATGTGAGAATTTGAGGGTTTTGAATTGAGACAGACAAGCCTCAAGATAAGGACACTCTTCACACTGAAGCTCTTTTCCTGGATTGGAACACCCACAGGGAGGATTCAAAAAACACTCCTCAGGGTGTTTGGGCGTATGAACCTTTTTGAGTACCAAGTGGAAAGCTGTTTCTCGCAAACAAAGAATTAAATCTCGATGAAACATAACACCCCGCTTATCTAAGCAGAAAATGATGGTTATAAAAACAAAAAAATCTGTAGTTTATGTAACAAGTATTCAATTTTTATTGAAAACAGGCATCAATCCTGAGGAGTAAGCCCTTCAAAAGGCAAAGTTCAAAATGGGTGAATCAAAAGAAAGTCGGTCGGCAGAAAAAATTGAAGTAAGTGAAGAAACGCCAAGAAGCGGATGGAATCGAGTTGAAAGCGTTGGGTACTGCAATTTCCATGCTGTCCTCTAGCTTCAATTCCATCACTAACAGCGCAGTAAGGTCTAATTTATCCTCAGTCTTCAACATTTATCTACGATTTCACGGGTTTAGCTAGAAACCATAATCTACCTCTACAATTTCTGTATATTCAAACTCACTAAGGCTTTGCTTTACCAAAGGATATTGAACTCCGCCTAACTCAATTGCATCTTCTTCACAATCAAGCTTAGGAGAGTAGTAAGTCAGAACATATTGTCTACCAATATGATTCGCCATTTCTTCGTCAACTTCTCCCCGCCACTGGGTTTTAGTCACTAAAACTACTAATTGATTTGCCAACTGAGGAAGTGTCTTTGCAATTTGCCTACGATAGATTTCGTCCAAACTCCCAAACGGTGAATCCATGACAATAGGAAAGGTGCTACTATCGGGTCCCATAAGGGTATTGTCTTGAATCCAGTCCCGTACTTGGTCAATAATGGCACCAATAAATGAGAGGCTTAGGATTTGATTCTCGCCAGTAGAAGCTGCAACAATTGTTTCTGTGCCTATCGTGGTTTCCGTTAGCGTCAGCTCATATTTATCACTTAGCTTAGGAATGTAAGGAGTGAAAGAAATTGAGTTAAATATCTCCTGAACTCGCTTCTCTAAGGAAGAACGAAACTGGATGTCCAACCGGGATTTTACTTCTATCAATCGCTCAATCGATTCTTGAGTAGCCGCAATCCGCCGTTGGGCAAGAGATTGCTTAGTTTCATTCATTTTGTGCTTAGCAATCTGCTTGACTTTTGCTTCAATGTCATTGGCTATTCGAGAAATCTGCTGCTGATTTGCCCCAGTTTCTAAAGTTAAGTCACGAATCTTTTCCTCCGTCTCGTCCAGGCGTTTTTGTAGTTGACTAATATCTTCGTTAGGAAAGCTCCTCAGCTTTTTCTTAATATCGTCCAGTTGCGTCTCAATTCCAGAGAGTTCAGCCCTCCATCTGGCAATATTGTCTTGCTGTATATCAACTTCCTCCCAAAAGTCAGGTACTTGCTTATCAATTTCATCTACCTGAACACTCATACGAATTGCTGTTTCCTCAACATCAGCAATTCCTGCTTTATCCATCCAAGCTGACACTTGCTGATGGGCATGGCTTCCCTCAATGAGTTCTGCACCACAGATACAGCATTGCTTCTTCAGCAAATCATCAACAAACTGTCGTTTAATTCCTCCTGGTAATTCCCCTCTCTTTCGCAAGTCATCAACAATTGCTCTAAATTCTGCCGTTGCCTCCGAAAGCAAAGCCGTGTAACTTCGTGTAGAGATTGCTCGTTTAAGAGCCTCTTTAGCCTGTTGAAGTTGTTCTCGCAATAGCTTCTCTCTAGCTTCAAGCTCGTCTCGTAGCTGTTGCAACTCCTCAGCACCACTTAGTTCTAGTAAGCGGTTTCCAAGAGTTTTCTTTAACTCTTCTTGATGTTTTGATTCTTTTGTATTTTCAACTTGTCGCTTTGAGAGATGTTCACTCTCTTGTTCTAGTTTAGCTTGCTCTTTTAACAGGGTTTTTGTTTCAGAATCTCCAATGAATGCAAGTTCCGACTCCAGCGTTTTTCTTGCTTCTTTTAGATGCTTAACAGAACGATTTAGCACCTCTACTCCCAGAAGTGTTTTTGTCGCTTCAGCAATTTCTGATTTTTTATCAGAGCGAACGATCTGCTCAATTCTTTCCCCATCAAAAAAGAAGTATTGATGCAAGCTAGTAGGTAAAATTCGACCAATAATATCCTCTGGTAGTTGTTGAGGCAATAACCAGCGTCCATCATCTCCCGCTATTTGGAGATATAATTCACTCTTGCTTTGCTCAACTCCAGTCTCCGTCTTGTAAGCACGGCACAAACGTCTCGCTTGATAACGCCTGTTGTGATGCTCAAAGCCCAGTTCTACCCAACAGTCTACTGATTCTTTGAGTTTGGCTTCTGCGATCGCACGTTTATTTACTAATTGCTCTTCCGAAGCAAACGCAGCAGTAAATTTCTCATAGAGTACCCAAGTAAATGCATTAAGTAACGTTGTTTTACCTGCTCCGTTATTACCATGAATAATTGTTGTATTCTGTTCTCCAGATGCAAGTAGAATCTCCGGAGTTTTGCCATAAAACTGACGAAAGTTAAAGAGTTTAATAGATGTCAGCTTCATTGCACAGCTTCCTTAATAATCTTTAAAATATCTTCATTAATATTTCGCGGGAATTTCATATACAGCTTATCTTTTTCAGCTTGCAATACCCTCTCAATAATTTGGCGAACTTCCGGTGAAGCACTTGTAATTGGCTCTTGAACATCACTAAGATTAATATTGGTGTTATAAGAAGAACGCTTTTCGGATAAAAGATTTGGTACAACTACCGTTGCGTCATCTAGATATTTAAATGTCATAACCATATTGAGATTTTCCTGATACTTCACATATCTAACAGCCCATACCTTTTTTGAAGCTGTAGAAGTTTAATCCTAGCTTCTCCGGCATTATCTGCTAAGTCGGCAAACTCTAAAAAGCGCCTCAACTCTTTTTTCAGCAGATTGCGTTCGACTTCCAGCGTTTCTCGCCCTAAGTCTGGCGGCAAAACGATCATGTCGAACAAAGTAGCGCGTTCCTTACCGGAATGTGGACGCAAAACTCGCCCCCGTCGCTGAATGAACTGGCGTGGATTGCCGCTACTTGCAAGAATGACAGCCGTTTGAACAGCCGGGATATCAACGCCTTCATCTAAACATCGAATTGCTACTAAACCTTGCAACTGTCCAGTTTCAAATTGACGGCGCAACTCTTCCCGTTCAGACAAAGGAGTTTCGGCAGTGTAGGTATTGATTCGATAACCCAGTTCTGTGCCCAATAGCCGTGCGACTGCTGCCAACTGACGGTTACTTTCTTCTGTCACTGCCCCTTCTATTGAACCGTCTCCACAATAAAACAGAGTGTGGCTAGTATCCAAACGCCTAACCATTAGCTGCTGCAATGCGTTTAACTTATTAGCAGCTGCCCCAATTAACCGAGAACGTTGCATTAATAATGATGTTAGGGTGTCATTGTTCTCAATCTTTTCATTTTCCTCATCCATCAGCGCCCAGCCAATCCGTTTCGTCAACTTGGCATAGGTACCTGTCTCTGCTTCGGTTAATTCCACGAGTACAGGATAGTAAAGATAGTGAACAAGCGCCCCTTGGCGAATTGCATCAGCGAGGGTAAGTTCCGGTTGTAAGACAGAACCAAAGTAGTCAAATATAGCGTCAGTTCCATCCTCATCAAAGTAACGTTCTGGGGTTGCCGAGAGTGCTAAACGTAGCCCTATGTTACGAGGTAAACTTTCTTCTAGGCGTCGGGAACCCAAGTTATGTGCTTCATCTCCAATGATTAAGGTTTTGTCAGGAAAGTACTTTAGCTGGGATTGCAATCCTTCTCCAATCAGAGTGGCATTGGTAGTGATTATGCAAAGAAAGGGCTGATTGCCAGCATGGATGTTGTAAAGCCCGGTGGAGAGTTGATTTTGCCAGGTACGGACATTCTCAAAAGCTAAGATTGGCTCTAATCCAAAATTCTGGCATTCTCTTGCCCATTGCGTTACTAAATGGCGGTAGGGGCAGACAACAAGCAATACCTGCAAGCGAATTTTTTGGTACAGTTCAGTTGCGATCGCTAATGCTGTAATCGTCTTCCCACTACCAGTCGCCATCTTCAGCGTCCCCCGCCCCTGGTTCGCAAACCAGTTCTCTACAGCTTGGCGCTGATACTGCCGCAACTGAATAGATGGCGGTAGTCTTGGATATCCGGAAGGGGGTTGCAGATGGTAGCTTCCCTTAGCTTCAGCTACCGATAAGAGCTTGTTTATCGAGTAATTATCATCCTGTACAGGCGAGTACCCTTCATGCTGAGATGGGACTTTATAACCATTCTTTGAGAACAACTTCACTATCGAACTGCCCCTGATATCAAAAGTGAAAACCGATACCCTGTTCTATCAACTATTTCAGAATTTTCCCAGTATATTCTTTGAACTGATCGGACAGCCGACAACTGATACAAGCATCTACCAATTCACCGCACCAGAAGTCAAACAACGAGCATTCCGGTTTGATGGGTTGTTTCTGCCTGTAGCTGAGTCCTCCGAACTGCCAATTTATTTTGTCGAAGTTCAGTTCCAAAAAAAGCCGAAGTTTTATTCTCGCCTATTTGCAGAGATTTTCCTTTACTTCTATCAATATGAGGTACCGACCGAAGAGTGGTACGCCATTGTCATCTACCGCCGCCGTAGCCTTGAAGTCCCATCCCCCAGGCGATATTGGGAATTAATGGAGCATCGGGTACGACGGATTTACCTAGATGAAATTGAACAGGAAGCAGCGCAATCTATCGGAGTTGGGATAGTACAGTTAGTCGTAGAGTCAAAAAAGAAAACAGGCAACCTTGCCCGACAGCTAATCACTAAAGCAAGGCAGGACTTGCCAGATGCCACTCTCCAGCAACAAATCATAGAATTGATAGAAACAGTCGTTTTGTACAAATTTCCCAATCTAAGCCGTGAGGAACTAGAGACTATGTTGGGATTGAGCGAATTGAAGCAAACCAGGGTTTATCAAGAAGCCCGTCAGGAGGGTCTTGAGGAAGGTCAGCTACAAACTAAATTAGAAATGGTGCCCTGGCTACTGGAGGTGGGAATAAGCGTTGAGGAGATAGCCCAACGCTTGGGGCTGGATATGGAAACGATAAGACAAATAGCAGCAGAACAAACAACAAGTCCCGAATAGTTGTTTTCCTTTTGAGGAATCAGCCTGACTTGATATAGCGATCGCTTATTGTCGGCAAAGCTCACATGACTCCCGATCGCTATCTAGAACATAGCAACTTGACAACCAGCGAATCTAACCGCATTATAGACATATATCAATATTCAAATGAATCAAAAGAGTTTAGTTCTGTATTCACTCCACGGAAGTGAAGGATGAATATCACCCAATTTTCTCGCACAGCTAAAGCGTTGTCCGACCCACGACGCTTTGAAATCTTAGAAGCGATCGCATCGACAGAAGAGTCAGCCTGTTCAGCACTTGTCGAACAGTTTCCAATTTCCCAAGCGACAGTCTCTCATCACCTCAAAGAATTGGCTAATGCTGACTTAATCAGCGTGCGTCGAGAAGGACAGCATTGCTACTACCAATTTTGCCCACAAGTGCTTGACCAATACATTGAAGAACTACAGCGGCGTACAAGTGGAAGACATTTCCAAACCATAGAGCATAAGGTAGTTGCTCATTAGAGCTTTTTCAATGAACGGTAGCAGAGGTCAGACTCAGATTTGACCTACACTCAATTTAGACAAATATCTATTTGTCGATGATGGGGATGTGACTAATGCCCAAAACCTAAGACACGCGGTAAACAACTATGCTGATGAACGTTCTTTTGCTCTCAATAGGTCTGTGGGCTGTTTGGACTGGTATTAAAGTCTGTGAACAAGTCCATGGAATTGCGCTGGTCTTGACTGGATTAATTGTGCTGGTTTGGGGATTGACTGTATCTCCCCTATGGCTCCAAATCTTGGTTGAGGTTGCCTTGATTGCTCTCGGTCAATTCTTGTATAAGTTGTACGCCAAGGAATTTCTCCGCAATCGTAGAAGATACACCAAGCGTTTGAGCGATTGCACTCAGTAAGTGGATCAGTGTCTCCTTGAAGAAAGACATCACACCCATGCCTGAAAGTCTCCAAATATCGACAATAGGCACTTCTTGAACTTGAATCTGTAAGCTCCTTCGCTCCCGTTAATCGTATAGTTAGCGGGAGCTTTGCACAGTTGGATATGCTTTAACGCAGGATAAGCCGTTTGTTTGTTTATCCTGACCCATTTCCTAAGTACACAACCAGATACAATATTTCATTCAATCGTTTTCCAGGGTGAGACGTTAATGGGTTGTGCTGAAAAAGTTGTACTAGCCTACTCAGGCAGAGTAGATACCTCTGTATGTATCGCTGAACTCAGAGCGGATGAAGAAATTGACTGGATGACACAGGCGATCGCATATACTCCCAATGACCCAAAATCTTTTGAAGTTGGCTTTAACCAAGGCATTTTCACCACAATTAACAGTACACCCTCAACCTCCTTGTGGCGCTAAGCCGTCAACTCAAGCAACTGGCTGCGATTTATGGTGTCAGGCGAGTTAATCTAAGAACTCCCTACCCAAGTTCATCATTAATTGAAAAACACACTCAGGTGCGAGTGTGCTTAGTACGAGATGTTACTTAAAAGGAAAATTTGGCATGAAAGCTCAAGATTTAAAAGGAAAAACCATTGCATTTGCTGGCTCCGGTGGTCTTGATAGCTGCACAATAAGCCGTTGGCTCACAGATCAGGGAGTACAGGTGGTGTGCTTTACTGCCGACCTAGGGCAACCTGATGAAGATGATACAGAAGCCATCAGAGAGCGGATGCTTTTATCGGGGGCAACAGATTTTGTCTTATTACCAGCACGAGAAGCCATAGCAGAAGCTGGTCTTAGTGTCATTCAATCTCAAGCTTGCTATGAAGGGCGCTACTGGAATACCACAGGAATCGCCAGATGTGTCCTGGCAAAAGCCATGATCCAACAGATGCAAGAGAGAGGACTGACCATATTCAGCCATGGAGCAACAGGACGTGGCAACGATCAAGTCCGCTTTCAACTGATTGCCAATATGCTTGCTCCGGATTTTGAGGTATATGCTCCGTGGCGCGATGAGGAATTTCTAGCACGTTTCCCTGGTCGTAGTGAGATGATTGACTTTTGCCAAGAGAAAGGACTCTCTGTCACGGCGACGAAGGATAAACCTTACTCGACGGATGCAAATCTCCTTGGTTTAACCCATGAATCAGGACTCCTAGAAGAGTTGACCACACCTGCCCATTTTGTCAAGCCAATCATGGGTTGCTATCCGGTGGATGCTCCAGATGAAGCAGAGGAGTTCACCGTACACTTTGAGCAAGGTCGCCCAGTTTCGGTTAATGGTAGTTCTGTAAACTTAGTTGAGGCAATTCTTCAGACCAATGCGATCGGCGGAAAACATGGCATCGGTATCGGTACTCACTTAGTCGAGAATCGCTTTGTAGGGATTAAGTCACGAGGGGTGTATGAAAGCCCAGGTGTAGAACTGCTGGGAACCTGCTATGCACTTCTACTACAACTGATTTTAGATCGCCGTGCGCGTGAGTTTTATGACCAACTTTCTCTACTAATTGCCAAGCAGATTTATCAGGGATATTGGTATGACTTAGCGACTCAGATGGCACTGCAAGCGATTCAACCTACAGCAGAACTGGCGACAGGATCGATTACAGTCTCCCTTTACAAGGGAAATATTTCCTTTATCTCAGCAAGTAATACGCCTCATTCCCTATATTCAGAAGAAAATGCCTCGATGGAAGGCATCGGGAGTTATAACCATGCCGACTCTGAGGGATTGCTACGTGTGTTTGGGGTGAGTGCGCGTGTACTAGCGACAAGTGGTCAGATTAAGGGATGAACCGAAGTCCTCTAACAAAACGTCTTTGAGTGCTATTAAACAGAAATAACGCACCACTGAGGAAGGGTGAGAGGGATTTTCCAAACTGCGGGGAAACTCTCGCACCTGCTGCAATAGGGAGTAATCTCTATTGTCTGTTCTCGGTATCAACACCATCTACTCGCATTTGTAGACGTTCTAGCTCTGTTCTCAGGTTTTCTAGTTGTCGTTTCGAGACAGCTAAATCTTCTTGCGTAGCTAAATCGGCAGTACTACCGTTAATCAGTTGCTCAACTCGATTCAAGCAAGCATTCAACCCAGCCGCAAACTCATATCGGCTTATCGGTTGATTGCCTTGAAAGGTGCCATCGCCATATCCACTAACACAACCATAACCCTCTACTGGAGAGGGTGAGGACTGAGACGTTGAGTTAGGAGAATTAACATCTGATTGCCCAAAAATTCCAGTTTCCTGAGTTGGGGTAGATTGTGCGATCGCTTCCGGGGTACTAGCCGATTGAACCGAGAAGGCAACCGTCTGATCTGGTTGCCTAGTTTCAATCTCGGCAGCAGTGGTACGGGTTGCCAAAATTAAGGTAATACCCAGGATGACTACACCAGGCAACTGTGTGTTCTTAAAAAACGTTGGCATCATTATTCAGCCCGCAAACGTGCGTTTTTGTCAAGTGTATTAATTTTATTTGTCTGCCATGAATTAAGCGATCGCACCACAACCTCGTTGCTTGTAGAAGATACTCAGAACTCATGAACAGCCAATCCAATCTCATTGGATACAATCTATAGATTTCGTTGACGGTTAAAACCATCAATTAGTTTCCTTCTTAATTTTTGGCTTATTCAACTCTCTACACTTCACCAAAGCCTGTTCATGAGCATCCTTGTACTCCTTACCGCCTAACATAACGTCACCATAATATTCATAAGGTGCTTCCCCATAAACAGGAAGTGGCGGATCGTCTGGATAGTCTTCTTTCGCTTCTTCTACAGCAGCTTTCAGTTCTTCTACGCTAAGACGTTGTGCGGGGAAATAATAGCGTTCTTGAACATTGTCTCCTTGCTGTAGCCGCGTTGGGTCAACAAGACGATCATCAAGCTCAACCCAGCTATGTTCAATCGGAGTATACGGCTTTCCATCAACTACTAAAAAGCCTTGAACATACATTGAGCCTTCAAGCAGCAATGCGGCTTTGTAAGACTTGTTAAACGAGTCTTTTTCCTTACTTTTGATTTGGAGAGCGATTTCTCTGGAGAGGGCTGCATCTAACGGTTTGTTCATATCTGTTACCTTGAGTGTCACTCCTCAAAGTGTCACACATAAGAATACTCGTCTAGTTAAAGAAGCGTAGGCTTAAATAGTGTGAGGAGCAAATGAAATGAAAAAGCGCTTGGGGTCGAAACACGGCAAGACTCCCAGGCGCTTTTTCCATGCTCAGCAAAAAATTCTCTTTCCCTATGCTTTACTCTCCTGGCGCTGATGGCTGCTCTCCAGTAGAGGACTGCTTGAGTTTACGAGACTCCAACCACATGGGAACAGCAATCCAAGCGATAACAAGAACAAGCGCAACGATCGCAAATCGTGCCACCCAGGAGACTAATTGCTCTAAAGGCACTACTCGTCCTAAAAAGAAGGACAACGTTACCATTACTGATGCCCAGAGAGTACCACCAGCTAAATTACATAAAATAAATTGTGGGTAAGGCATTTTGGCAATTCCTGCCATTGGTCCGGCGAAAATCCGCAACAGAGCCACAAATCGCCCAAAAAATACAGCTCTAGCTGCATTTTCACTAAATTGATTTTTCGCTTCTGTAAGTTGCTCTTCCGTGATGCGAAAGAAACGCCCTACTCGCACTAAGAAGGGCCAACCTCCTACCTTACCAATCCAGTAGCCAAAGTTGTCGCCAATGACAGCACCTGCGATCGCAGTACCCAATACCAACCAATAATTCAGCTCGCCGCTACCAGCTAAGAAACCGCCCACCAAGGTGATCGTTTCCCCAGGTAGGGGAATCCCTGCACTTTCGAGAGCAATTCCCAAAAAAACAGCCCAGTAGCCGTACTGCCTCGCAATTTCCTGGATCGTCTCCAGTGAAAGAAACTCAAAAGACATCCAGCTTAGCCTTTACAAAAATTCATCGCTTCTCACATCTTGGCGTGATCCCAGGAATTGTGTCAATAAACCGTAAGTAACAAGGTACAGATTCCCAAGTGGTAGTTTCTGTTAGGTTGGGACTAACTCACCCGGACGTAGCTTTGCCCACTTCCCAGTTTCTTGCTTAAAGCTGAGGCAGCCGACAACATCCCATTCCATCTCCACATAATCTTGATGGGGGCGGATGTTGACATTGATGCTGGGTTCAGTCGCTTCAAAATTGGGAGTTTCTGTCAGATGAGGCACCTCATGCTGCGTTTCTACAGCATGGTAGGTAGTGCAGCGGTCTACATAGTGGCAGTTAACGCAAATACACATTGCCAAAGACTCCAAGTCACCTCTTTAATCTAGCTTAGCCAGGACATTGGTTAACCTGTATTTGGATTGATTTTATTTAAGCTGGTGAACGTAAACCTAGACATCGCATCCTCTGCTCTTTCTCCTCAAACATGGCCCTTTAGCCAAGAGTGGCTACCACCACAAGCTTGTTTAGTCGGTGGTGTAGTACGGGATGCGTTGTTGGGAAGACGTGCAGAGTATCTGGACTTAGACTTTGTTTTACCCACAGATGCTATACAGACAGCGAGAAAGCTAGCTAATCACTACAAAGCTGGCTTTGTTGTACTCGATCCTCAGCGGCAGATTGCTAGAGTCGTGTTTGAAACAGCAACCGTTGACTTGGCTCAACAAGAAGGTGAGAGCCTTGAGACTGACTTGCAGAGGCGAGATTTTACGATAAATGCGATCGCCTACAATCCTCATACAAAAGAACTCATTGACCCACTCCAAGGCATCGCTGACTTGCAAGCAGGTGTCATTCGGATGGTAAAGGCTGCCAACCTAGAAGATGACCCATTACGACTCCTACGCGCTTATCGGCAAGCCGCTCAACTCGGTTTTAAGCTTGAGCCAGAAACCCAGGCAGTCATTCGCCAGTTAGCCCCCCTGTTAGGACAAATCGCAGCAGAACGGGTGCAAGTCGAGTTGAGCTATCTCCTTAAAACCTCTCAAGGAACACCTTGGCTTATAGCTGCTTGGAAGGATAACTTACTACCAGTTTGGTTCCCCGATTCAACTGCTCAAGGCATAGCGCAGCTAGCTGCTATTGACCAAGCAACTGCTGTGTTGAGAGAAACTTGGACTGAACTAGGAAGAGAACTGCAAGCGCCAGTGGGCGGAAAGTCAGCCTCTTTGCTAAGTCTGGCGAAGCTGGTGAGTTTGTTGCCCACCATACCAGAAATCGCTGAAGAGCAACTGTTGCGTTTGAAGTACTCTCGTGCTGAGATTCGGGTTGTAGTCACAGCAATCAAACACTTACCTCAACTGCTACTCCATATCACCTCCCCAATGTCATTACGGGAGCAGTATTTTTTCTTTCAGGCTGTTGGGTCAGTTTTTCCCGCCTTAGCTGTTCTAGCGATGGCAAGGGGAATGCTAGTGGATGAAATTGCACCTTTGGTCAACACCTACCTCAACCCCGATAATCAGGTTGCCCATCCGATACCCCTAGTTACTGGTAACGAGTTGATGAAAGCCCTTAATCTCCCGGCTAGTCGCCAAATCGGTAAACTACTCATAGAAATTCAGCTAGCACGCATTGAGAACAAAATCTCCTCTGTTGAAGAGGCTATCAAGTTTGCCGCCAAGCTGGTTGACTCTGAGTTAAGTTCTTAAACGGCATCCCAAAAACTTTCCCCTGGTAAACTGCGCTGTTGCAGTTGGTGATTTATCTGAGTCGCTGCTGCAAGCCCAGACTGTAAAGCGCTTTCGATCCGGTTCCCACCACACCAGTCGCCACAACAAATCACTGGTAAGGGTGTTGTGGTAGCGAGGTAGTCCATAGGTAAAGAACGTCGAGGAAAAGCATAGCGCCATCGGTGGACTTGTAACCATTTGGGTGTGTCCAGCCAGGGAATAAGCAACTGTGCAGCACGAGACAACATCTGACGTCCAGCCGGGTGTAAGTCAGTAGCGTCTAAATAACGGCTGGCAAAGTCAGCAGTGCTTTGAAGGACAAAGATTGGTGTTGAGGTATCGAGACGCTTGCTGCTATCTAAACCAATCCAGCCTAGATAAGGGTCTTGGCTAAATGTAATAGATTTCCAGGCTGGGTTTAGCTCGTCTAAATCTTTTTGCCGTTGGGTTGGGTAAAGTGCGATCGCACTTAGGCAAGGGTCAAACTCAACAGAGCGTAGACTATCTAAAAACACTGATGGTAAACCCATACCTGCTAAGGGTTCTAGTATCATGAGAGCTTGAGGCGCTGGAATTGCAACAACAACAGCTTTAGCCATTAGTTCACTAGGTTGCTCATCTGTTGGCTCTAGGGTAAGCCGCCATGCTTGTTTCTCAGTCGGCACCATTGCCTGTACTCGTCGGTTTAGCCAAATATCTAAACCAGTGGCAAGTACTTTAGCAACGGCTGTCATTCCTGCGGGTGCGACGTAACAAGTAACTGATGAGGGATGCAACTCACTTCCAACTCCAAACTCCGGTTTTGCTGAATCGAGTTCGTAAGTTGTAGTAGTCCAGGTCTGGAGAATGTTGCGCTGTAGTAGTATTTCAATGAGTTGCTGTACCAACTTTCCTTGCGATTCCAGATAGCGTACTCCATGATCAGCACGGGTGTCATGTAGGCGACGTGTTGCCACTCGCCCTCCGACACCACGGGATTTTTCTACAACGACAACACTATACCCAGCTTGGTGTAGCTGTTGGGCGCAGGTGAGTCCTGCTAAACCAGCACCGATAATGGCGACATCAAACACAACTAATGCTCCTCGTGCATTGAGTTATTAGAAGTAGAATAATTGACAATACCGAACTGGGGTTGTGGAGGGAACGACGTTGGATGAATTAAGAGCCGCCTTAGACTTAGCGACAGAAGAAGAATTACAGCAGTTGACGGAAATATTATTTCGCCGTAAATTTAATCCTCTAGATTACGTTCAAACACCTGACCCAATGGATATTCAAAGCCAAGACCGTGAGGCTTGGTTGGATGCTATAGAGGAGCGATTTCGCTTTTTGGCAGCAGATGGCATGACGGTGTTGAAGGGACGCACTAATGAATTTACCTACCGACAGGCGTTGATTCAGGTTTGCCATTACCTCAAGATTCCTTACTCGAAAAAGTTTGCAACTACTGAAATCGAGGCAGAGATATTCCTCAATTTGATGGGTCGAGCCTGGAAACGCTTACCTGCATCAGAGCGTAAATCCCTAACAGTGCGAGTACAGCGATCGCTTGCTCAATGTAATCTCTCTGAGCCGCTACCTGTCCATATCCAGCACAATCCTATGGCTTTACTGGTCAAGGGTGGCAGTGTGCTAGCGGTTAGTTCCATCCTGAAACCGATACTGCTGCAACAGATGGCACGTCAGTTTGCGATTCATTTTGCTACCTATCAGGTGGCTAAAGAAACCCTTGTTCAGGGCGGTGCGATCGCAACGGCACAGTTTCAGAATCAGTTGGCGCTGCAAACGGCAAAACGGGGAATGGCAATGAATGCGGCTCGCTATGGTGCAACTCGGAGCATCTTTGCCATGCTGGGACCGCTACTCTGGGGCTATTTCTTTGCTGATTTAGGCTGGAGAGCGATCGCAACAAATTACGGTCGTATCATCCCTACAATTTTTGCTTTAGCACAAATTCGCTTGACTCGTGCTGAATGTTGGGAGCCAGTTTAAAGTTGTTATTAGTTATTAAGTGTTAGTTGTTAAAGGGAAAGCGTCGGTCATCTCATCCTCGCTCTTCAGCAGCATGGAATTTTGCACAACTGGGGCTGCTGGTTTTCCCCTTGATGCCTGCTTTAGGAGCGCTAGGACTATTTATTGCAATAGTTGTCACTTGGAAGCAACAGTACCAGAGGATTGTTGCACGTCCTCTGACCTGGGGGCTAGCGATTTTGAGTGTCTGGCTGGTGGTAAGTTGCTGCTTTGCCTTTAAACCTGTTGAAGCTTTCCTCGGCTTAGCAAATTTTCTCCCTTTCTTCATCTTTTTTGCTGCCTTTAGTGTTCTGATTCAGACACCAGAACAGTTACGGCGATTGGCTTGGATTCTAGTTATTCCCTCCCTCCTAGTCGTTATCCTTGGTTTTGGTCAGCAGTTTTTGGGTTGGTCTAGTCCAGAACTAGTACAAGCTATCTTTGGTTGGGTGCTGGAAGCTAACGGCAATCCTCCAGGTCGGATGGCTTCGGTGTTTATGTATGCCAATATCCTGGCAGCTTATCTCCAGATGGTTTTGATTTTGGGGCTAGGGCTATGGATTGAGACGTTTCAAACTTGGCGACAGCGCCGAAATCAGTTTCCTTATCGGCTGTTATTTTTGAGTGTAGTGGTGATTGGTAATGCTCTTGCGCTTTTTCTGACCAGTTCTCGTAATGCTTGGGCGATCGCATTTTTGGCAAGTCTTGCCTTTGCACTTTACTTAGGTTGGCGCTGGCTCGTAGTAGGTGTTACCGCTCTTGCTGCTACCATCCTTTGGGCATCTTTTGGTCCCGAATTTGGGCGTCAACCACTGCGTAGCATTGTCCCTGCATTCTTTTGGGTACGCCTTGCTGATCAAATCGAGCGACCTGTTGCTCAACTACGATCAACGCAATGGCAGTTTGCTTGGTCGATGACTCAGGAACGTCCCTGGCTAGGTTGGGGGCTAAGAAACTTCACCCCACTCTACGAAGCAAAAATGCAGCTTTGGCTTGGTCATCCCCACAATATACTGCTGATGTTGACAGCAGAAACAGGGATTCCAGCTACATTGCTATTTTGTAGCTTAATTACCTGGATTTTGGCGCAAGCTGTCCTACTTATCAGCATCTGGTCAGATGTTGCACCCTCAACAGCTAGGCTGCAATGGCATCAAGATAAATTAATTCTTTTCACTTATTTAGTCGCTTTTGCTGGCTGTACTCTATTCAATTTACTAGACGTAACACTCTTTGATTTGCGAATGAATGTACTAGGTTGGCTACTGCTTTCAGCGATTTGTGGCGTAGTTCACCATTACCAGGCACTTCTGCTTTGGATACAGTTCGATAAAGTGGCTAATTCCAACCAATGAATAACTTTATTACTATTAATACTTAATCACAAATTTACTTCTGTACGGATAGCATCAATCTATTCTTAATTTATAGAATTTATATACCAACTTTTAATCTTCTTCTAGGCAAACAGTATGAGAATTGAAATTGTGGTGACTACAGCAGTGCTGTTCGCGATCGCTCTAGCTGCTCCGGCTAAAGCAAGAAGTCCTGTTCATGCTGCACAACTGCTGGAAAATAAGCAATGCCAAAAGTGTGACAGGAGCGGAGCTGATGTGAAGGAAGCTAGGCAAGAACGTAGAGAGCAACGCCAACAACTTCAAGAGGCTCGTCAGGAAGTCATAGAACAACGACAACAACTTCAAGATATTCCGCAAGATGCCCCCCAAGAACGAATAGAGCAACGACAACAACTGCAAGAGGCTCGCCAGGAAGTCATACAGCAACGCCAACAACTTCAAGAAGCTCACCAGGAAGTCATACAGCAACGCCAACAACCGCTAGATATTCCGCAGGAGACTCGCCAGGAACTCACAGAGCAACGTCAACAACTTCAAGAGGCTCGTCAAGAGCGCACAGAGCAACGTCAACAACTTCAAGATATTCCGCAGGATGCTCGCCAAGAGCGTACAGAGCAACGTCAACAACTTCAAGAGGCTCAGCGGGAAGTCACAGAGCAACGCCAACAACTTCAAGATGTTCGACAAGATGCTCGTACAGAAGTCATAGAGCAACGGCAACAACGGCAAGCTGTTCGTTCGTACTGGGAACTGGCGAATTGGCAGTATCAGAATCGGCAGTATGTTTATCCAGATGTTCGATTGCACTGGCAACCAGAGGATTGGCAGCATTTTTATCCAACTGTAACTGGAAGTCCAGCCTCAACCGTAAGCAGCATCAGGGTCGATTTTGTTTCTCTCACGAATGATCAGGTGACAGTTTTAATTGAAGGCGTGAATGGTAAACAGGAGCTTGCCTTCAACGGCAGTCAGACCAAGCAGACTATTCACCTTTCACCTGGAGTTCACAAGCTTTGGTTCAAAAACCCTCAAGGTAGCTCATGGATGTCCGGCACTTTAAACCTTGGGATGACTAATCTGATTCAGATTAGATTTGACAAGGATCAGAGGCTAGTACAGGTTGGTAATGACCTGTTCTCTTGGAATGAAGATAGACATTTCTCCAATGAGTCTATTGAGTAGAACAGATTCTTATGTACTAGATTGGCTACGCTTTCAGCTATTTGTGGCGTAGTTCATCATCACTAGGCAATTCTAGTTTGGAGACAGTTCCATAAAGCGGCTAATTCCAGTTAGCTATCAGGTTTTGAATTTTGTAAATTATTTAATCGACATTCCTTAGTCCTGCTACGATTGGCAAAACTATGATGCAGCATGGGACTATACCATCAAGTTAGCCTGATGCCATGTCTGTACCCAGTTATTTTTCTCCTGTTGCGAAAATATTAACTCAGTCAGGCTATGTTAACCCCACTCAGATGCGGCAGGCGATCGCAAAATTTCAGAAATCAGGCAGATCGATAGCACAAGGTGGTCTCTCTTTAATAGAAGTCCTCGAATCCATTACCCAGCAACCTCTGCCAGCGCATCTACAACACCATCTACTGCATGACTTTTCTTGTTCTTCTTCTTCCTTTGCCGAAAAATTGATTCAGTCGGGTTATGTGAACCCTGACCAGATGCAGCAAGCCTTAACAGAATCCCGTAAGTCAGGAAGACCGTTGATGGAAAGTCTTGAGTCGATAACTGGGCATCAATTTCCACCTGACTTACTGCGCGAGTCTAAAAAACAACTGCTGTTTGAACTAAAAATTCTTTATGGTGTTGAATTTGTAGATTTAGAAACTCAGGAGATTATCTGGCATCAAGTTGCTCAACTGATCGATACATTCATTCCCATTGATATCTGTAGTCGCTATCGACTATTACCCATAGCGAAGAAGGAAACACAGCCACCAGCTATCTTGGTGGCAATGGTTGACCCCGATAATCTAGATGCCCAGGATGATTTAACTCGGATTCTGCGACCTCAGGGGATTGGGTTGCAACGGATGGTGATTACTCAAGAAGATTATCAGCAGCTAATTTCTAAGTACCTTGATGAACACCTTGCCCGTCAGAGGCAACTGGAGGTTGAAAAAGCGGTAGACGTTAAAGAAGACATTGAAAGTTTTAACATGTTGCAGAATACACCAGATGAAGTTGAGGTGGATCTGGATTCCTCTTGGAATGATGCCTCTGGTGCCTCGGTAATCAATATGGTTAACAAAATCATGGCGAAGGCACTGCAAGAGGATGTGTCTGACATTCACGTTGAACCTCAGGAAAATTCTTTACGCATTCGCTTCCGTAAAGATGGCGTGCTGCACCAAGCGTTTGATTTACCCAAGAAAATCACGGCAGCGATTGCCGCCCGATTCAAAATTATGGCGGATTTGGACATTGCGGAACGACGACTGCCCCAAGACGGGAAAATCCGGCGGATGTTCCAAGGTCGCAAAGTGGACTTTCGGGTCAGTACCCTACCCAGCCGCTATGGTGAGAAAGTCGTTTTGCGGATTTTGGACAACTCCACCACGCAGCTAGGTTTGGATAAGTTGATTACAGATGAGGAAACGTTGCAAATGGTCAGAGAAATAGTACACAAACCATTTGGACTCATCTTGGTGACGGGACCAACTGGTTCTGGGAAATCAACAACTCTATACTCGATGCTGGCAGAACGGAATGACCCTGGAGTCAATATCAGTACGGCTGAAGACCCGATTGAGTATTCTTTACCAGGAATTACTCAGGTGCAGGTGGTGCGAGAAAAGGGCATGGACTTTGCCTCGATTCTCCAGTCATTTCTGCGGCAAGATCCAGATGTGATTCTGGTGGGTGAGACACGGGACAAAGAAACAGCGAAAACAGCGATTGAAGCGGCTGTTACAGGACATTTAGTCCTAACAGTCCTACATGCGAAGGATACGGCTAGTGCGATCGCACGTTTAGTCAAAATGGGCGTTGAATCCTTCATGCTTGCTGATGCGCTGATTGGCATCATCTCGCAACGTTTGATGCGGCGTGTTTGTTCCAATTGTCGTACTTCTTATCATCCCAGTGCGGCTGAACTGACGAGATTTGGTTTGTCTCCTGCGAGTGAAGAGGAAGTGACCTTGTATAAAGCTAATACGCTGCGACCTGAGGAAATCAATGAAGCTAGAGCCACTGGTAAACTTTGCCAACAGTGTAACGGCTATGGCTACAAAGGACGTGTTGCCGTTTATGAAATCATGCGCGTTAGCGATCGCATCGAAACTTTAATCATCGAAGGCGTTCCTACAGAGCAGATTAAGGAAGCCGCAATGGACGAGGGAATGACAACATTATTAAGCTACAGCTTAAACCTTGTGCAACAAGGCTACACCACACTCGATGAAGTAGAACGGGTAACATTCACTGATTCTGGGATGGAGGCAGAACTCAAGGCAAAACGCAAGACTTCTCTGACCCGTCACTCTTCCCCTAATGCCAATGTCGAAGCACAATTGACCAATCCTCGGCAGCGACTTCAAGAACTGGAGAAACAACTGGAGGCACTCACTCATCAGTTTCAACAACTGAAAAACGAGATTGAGAACTGATAAGAGTTGAATGCTCTTTTTCAAAAGCCTGTGTGCGCTCTTGCTCGAAAAGAAGCCAGCTTGCTAACGTAGCGCCCCCTCTTCGCTTCGCTTAGAATGATCAGAAACCCTTTAAACAGAGGCAGGCTGGAAGTGCGGTGGCTCAAGATCGGGTAAGACAAACAATCAGGGAGCGCGTAACCTCAAATTCAACGAGTTATTACGCGCTAATGGGGTTACATCCTAGTGCCTCACCGCTGGAAATTCGACGTGCCTATCGGGAACTCAGTAAGCGCTATCATCCTGATACAACTGACCTCCCCGCTGCAACGGCAACTTCTAAATTTCAACAGCTTAACGAAGCTTATGCTACATTGAGTAGTCCAGAGCGGCGAGTGCTGTATGACCAGAAGATTGGCTACTCAAGGCTAAATGTGATTCAAGCCCCTCCAGGCTTAGATGATCCAGTTAGACAACCTAAGCGAGTCTACAAGTCTTCGGCTTACCTTGACCCAACTGACCGACCTCTCTCGCCTGGTGAGCTTTTCGCACTATTCATTCTCGGCTTAACGTTTGTAGGTTGCTTACTACTAGCGATCGCGATTGGTCTAACACGAGGGGATTCAGCTTTCCAAGTCTCTCAACCTAACAGTAATCCCTCACCAACTCAACGACAGCAGAGGATACCAATCAATAATGTTGAACTTCAGCCACTCTCAGAAAAACCGTTGTTGACAACCAAAGCGCCAATAATTTCTGAATCAAGTACGTCGATAGGTATCACTCTATAAGCCGTCTGACAAGAAGCAACCTCTGACTACAGCTAGACATGATTCCTCGTCTCTTGTACCAAAAATTTATAACTCTTAACTCCCTATGACTCTTCCGTTAGCTGACACCCCTTTATATAACCATCCTCTTCATGAAATAGAGCAGTGGCTACAAGCACAGGGGTGTGAACAAGACCGTAATGATTTACACTGCTGGCGCGTTGAGCGACCAGATTGGAAAGCAGAACTCTGTCTGGAAGTTGAAGAGCTAACAGTACGATATCTTGAGGCAGGTGAAGGTAAGCGGGATATTTTACGCTCCTTCAAGTACTCTCTGACTCGTGAGGATGTAGAAGCGGCAGTTTTCTCTGGTCCTTGATTAGATTTTTGATTTTGGATTGGGTTAGTGGGTTAAAGCCAAAAATTTGCGGACTTTATCAGTAACCTTGTAATCCAAAATCCCAAATCTGTTAGCGGATCAGCTCCATTAGAGCTACTGCATCTAAAATTTTCACACTTTTCCAAATCGGCGATCGCGTTGCTGATAGGCAGACAAAGCCTGATGAAACTGCACCCGGTCAAAATCTGGCCAAAGGGCATCTGTGATATAGAGTTCAGCATAAGCCATTTGCCAAAGCAGAAAGTTCGAGAGGCGCATCTCTCCACTGGTGCGGATGAGCAAATCAGGGTCACACACATTGGCTGTATAGAGGTGACGTGAAAACAGCGCCTCGTCAATCTCATCCGGTTGGAGGTGACCTTGCTGGACTTGTGTTGCGATCGCACGGGCAGCGTGCAAGATTTCCTGCCGTCCTCCATAGTTGGTGGCAACAGTAAACTGAATGCCACGATTATTCTTCGTTTCCTGCATTGAGCGCTCAATTTGTTCCTGGAGACTTCGGGGCAAATCCGCTAAGTTCCCGACAAACTGAATCCGCACATTCTCCTTCATCATCTCCTGGAGTTCTCGCACCAACACCCGCTCAAACAGCGTCATTAAGAAATCAACCTCTTCATGTGGACGTCCCCAGTTCTCTGTAGAAAATGCATAAGCGGTGAGGGCTTGAATTCCCCAGTCATTGCAGCACCGTAGCAACCCTTTGAGGGCATCTACCCCTTGTCGGTGACCCATAATTCGGGGTAGACCTTTACGTTTAGCCCAGCGCCCATTTCCATCCATAATCACCGCCACATGCCTGGGCAAACGGTCTTGGTCAAGGTCACTTGGTAATTCTTGTAAGATAGTTGGCATATAAGTCATTTCTTCTCTTGAGAAGTTGATGACGGAAGACGGAGTAAACGCAAAACCATTCTCCTTCCCTTAGACTTAATTTGGCGACCAAAACTGCGTAACCCTGGAGCGACTGCCTCACGGTCAACAGCGGTCGAAAATCTCGCCTCTAGCAATTCTTTCAATTTACTGCTGGTTAATGGTCGGTTTAGAGTTCCCCTTTCCGCCAAAGAAATTGAACCTGTCTCTTCAGATACAACTATACAAAGGCAGTTTTCGACACGCTCTGTAATTCCCATTGCTGCTCGATGTCGGGTTCCCAGTCGCCGCGAAGCCGTGCGGTCTGAAAGGGGTAAAATTACACCAGCAGCAGCCACACGAGAATCACGAATCAAGACTGCCCCATCGTGTAACAGTGTAGATGTCTGGAAAATTGTCTGTAGCAGCTCTTTAGAAATCTCAGCATTAAGCTGAACACCCGGTACTGAAACATCCCGCTCATCAATCGGACCACTCGTCTCCATTATCATCAGAGCGCCTACCCGATTTTGGGATAATTCTTTGACAGCGTCCACAATTTCATCAATTACACTGTCTGGTTTTGGATTTGGGCGTCGCCTCGCTTGAAACAAGTGTACGATTTCTCCCCGCCCTACTTGTTCTAGAAAGCGGCGAAACTCTGATTGGAATATTACAGCCATTGCCACGGCTGAACCAACCACCAACTTTTCTAGCACAAAACTCAACAGCGTCAGCCCTAGACGATTACTGAGCGCTGCTGCCAACATTAGGACAATTAAACCCCGAACCATCCACAAGGTGCGGCGTTCCCCAATGATCAGGAGTACCAGATAAGTGAGCGCCAGAACCAATCCAACATCGATGCTGTGAAGCAACAAGGACTGTGCCCAGCTGGGGTCAGAAACAGGTCCCGACGACGGCGGCAATGACGACGGGGGCATTGGACTTTAATAAAATTAGCTATTTGGATGCTTGATTCTGGCTTGATTTTAGCGGGATAAAGCCGCCAGTTGTTAGGTATTCAGTCGGTAGGTATAAATCAATATCAGTTAAGGAGATTGTTCCTAATTAGTTTTTAGGTCTTGAACAAGTTGGAGCAAATGGCTAAAACGTCTTTATTACAAGACTTTTTAATCTACCACTCTCCAACCTGCAACCAATAACCACAAAACATACTGTTGTTTTGATTTATACCTAACGGCTTAGGAGTATGGATTTATTAACCTTCAATTCCTTGGTTAGGGGCAGGACAGGGCAATGCCCCTACAGGTTTTGAATTTTGCCAATTACAGGACTTACACAGTGAATCGTTAAAGCCTGGTTCTGTCGTAGGAGCAAGGCGCATTGCGTGTGCCCTTACAGTGTGTTGCCGTGCGTAAGTCCTGAATTATCTAATCCACGTTCCTTAGGCATTAACCGTTGGCAATACGATTGAGCTGCTTATAGATTTTTACACTCGCCACAAGTTAATTTTGCGATCGCGCCCTTTCTTGACACAAGCTTTACAAACCTCGAACACCTCTCTTAACGTTTTACAGTTCAAGAGTAGCTTCTAACTTGATTGGACTATGCCCCCTGAGACATGCTCAAGAAAGTCTGGCGCTGCCTCCACAAACCGATTTAGGTCAGTCGTTTTGGTAAACGATCCTGCCGAATTAAATCATCGTAGGTTTCTCGCTCCAAAATTAGCTGAGCTTCCCCCTCATTTACTAACACCGCTGCTGGTCGAGGTAGACGATTGTAGTTAGATGCCATGCTGTAATTGTAGGCTCCGGTGCCCATTACAACAAAGATATCTCCTGGCTCTGTTTGAGGCACGATTGCTTCTTTGATGAGAATATCTCCCGATTCGCAGTGTTTGCCCGCAATGGTAACGGTTTCTGTGAGGGCATCTGACATCCGATTAGCAACAACAGCGCGATATACCGACTGGTAGGTAATTGGACGAGGATTATCGGACATCCCGCCATCAACAGCCAAGTAGGTTCGCATTTCGGGAATGATCTTACGGCTACCCAATGTATAGGCAGTGACACAGGCTGGTCCAATAAGCGATCGCCCTGGCTCAGCGAGAAGCTTCGGTAAGGGCAACTGCTGCTCCTCACAAACGGCGACAAGCGCTTCACAAACCCCTTTTACCCACTCGTCAATACTTGGGGGATCATCTGATTCTGTATAACGAATCCCCAAACCACCCCCAACATTTAACTCTTGAATTCGCAACCCGTAGCGCGAGGCTTTATTCAGAGAATCTACAAGAACACCCGCCAAATCTCTGTGAGGTTGCCTCTCAAAAATTTGAGAACCAATATGAGCGTGTAAGCCAATGCAGTTCAGGATTGGGTGTTGGCTAATAAAGGCAAAAACATCGTCTAAGGCGTTGGGATCAAAACCAAACTTACTATCGAGGTGTCCCGTGCGAATGTACTCATGAGTGTGACACTCGATCCCTGGAGTCAGCCGCAGCATAATCCGAAGCGGTTGCTCTTGGAACGTCCCGGCAATGTCTGCCAAAGTCTGTAACTCTAGCCAGTTATCCACCACAATGGTGCAACCGCTCTTGATCGCTAACTCCAGTTCAGCGATTGATTTGTTATTGCCGTGGAAATAGAGCTTCTCAGCACTGACACCTGCTTTGATTGCCGTATAGAGTTCACCGCCTGAAACCACATCGATCCCCAAGCCT
Organism: Microcoleus sp. FACHB-SPT15; assembly: GCF_014849525.1. NCBI lineage: Bacteria > Bacillati > Cyanobacteriota > Cyanophyceae > Oscillatoriales > Microcoleaceae > Microcoleus > Microcoleus sp. FACHB-SPT15. The sequence continues at coordinate 52,149 of NZ_JACJNU010000021.1, forward strand.
TCTGAAGAAGCGATCGCACAAACGGCAAGACAACTCCAAGCTTTGGAAGCATAGAGGACAAGTGATTCCCCTGTGTAGTAACGAGCAAAGGCATCGCGGTACTGGCGACAAGCCGTTCTTAGGGTTACCTCATCTAAAATATAGAGAGGGGAACCAAATTGCTCTACCAACGTCTTCACATCACAGCAACCAATTTCCAAGCAGTCATTGCTGTTGACTTTAGCCGACAGAGGTAGCAGTTCCTGATTGGGTGAACGCTCAGAGAGTGGACTAGTGGGTGAGGAGAGATACTGACATCCAGTATTTTGCACCTGGGCAGAGAAAGTCGATCGCATAATGTATTTGTTTTCCTTGGTTGGCTTTAAAGGCGGAACTGGCGATGAGCCGACAAAGATGCTCCGCCTTGGGTCTCCTTAATCAGTGTACAATTGAGGGCTGTGACTTTCTTAGAACTCCATCCGCTAACAGCAGCAGAGCTGAGCGCAGTCGTGAAACTAGACGAACTGTGCTTTGGCGGACTTTGGACGCGATCGGGTTACGAGCGAGAGTTGGATAGTCCCAGCAGTCAGTTGCTGGTTTTAGAAGCGCGGCGAGAGACCAAGGAATCCGGATTCCCAATCGTATCGTCTGAAAGCTTTACTCAAAACTCGCTCAAGGCAGAGATTGAAGCCGACCCGACCTCTCAAAAATCCTTACTGGGATTAGGTTGTTACTGGTCGATTTTAGAGGAGGCTCATATTACAATTCTTGCGGTGCATCCAAACTACCAGCGTCAAGGGCTGGGTCAATTAATGCTGTATGCTTTGCTTCGGGATGCTAAAAAACGTCAGTTGGAGTGGGCAACCTTGGAGGTGAAGCCATCGAATCAAGCAGCATTGTCTCTTTATCACAAGTTTGGCTTTACTGAAGCTGGACGACGCAGACGTTACTACAAAGACACGGGGGAAGATGCTCTAATTCTCTGGCGCGGCGGTCTGCAAGCGCAGGAATTTGAGGAAATTCTTACCAATTGTTACCAACAAGTAGAGCGTCAACTCACTTTATGGGATTGGCAACTGTGGACAGACGAAGCCATTGAGGAGGCAAGCTAGGGTATCAAACCAGCACTTGTTTACTCAAAGACTTCGCCCTCTACAAGGAGGCTCAAATGACTACTAGTCAAGCGAGATGAGCATCCCTAAAGAGTTAGCTAATCCCTAAGGCAAAAACCTACATTCCCAAAGATCCCCACTGATTAGGTAGGGAAATCCCAACCAAAATCATTGCATCCGGTTGTCGTAAAACAGACAGCCGGAGAATTGCCCTATGCTAAAATCAGCTTACACGGGCACGCAACAGGTGATGGAATTACGCCATGTTTGAACGCTTTACAGAAAAAGCCATTAAGGTGATCATGCTGGCCCAGGAAGAGGCACGTCGCCTGGGGCACAACTTTGTCGGCACGGAGCAAATTCTCCTGGGTTTGATTGGGGAAGGGACGGGCGTCGCCGCCAAAGTCCTCAAGTCGATGGGTGTCAATCTCAAAGACGCTCGAATTGAAGTAGAGAAAATCATCGGCAGGGGTTCCGGCTTCGTTGCGGTAGAAATTCCGTTCACCCCCAGAGCCAAGAGGGTTCTAGAGCTTTCTCTAGAAGAAGCTCGCCAACTGGGGCACAACTACATCGGCACGGAACATCTGCTTCTGGGGTTAATCCGGGAAGGAGAAGGAGTCGCCGCTAGAGTGTTGGAAAACTTGGGAGTCGATCTGACCAAGGTAAGAACACAAGTGATTCGGATGCTCGGTGAGACGGCAGAAGTCTCAGCCGGAGCTACGAGTGGGCGCACTAAGACACCGACACTCGATGAATTTGGCTCGAATTTGACGGTGATGGCGTCCGAAGGCAAGCTTGACCCGGTGGTCGGGCGTGCTAAGGAAATTGAGCGGGTAATCCAAATTTTGGGACGCCGCACGAAGAACAACCCCGTGTTGATTGGAGAACCTGGGGTTGGTAAAACAGCGATCGCAGAAGGATTGGCTCAGCGGATTGCTAACAATGACGTACCCGACATCCTCGAAGAAAAGCGGGTCGTTACTCTGGATATTGGTTTGCTAGTTGCTGGCACCAAGTATCGAGGCGAGTTTGAAGAGCGCTTGAAGAAAATCATGGATGAGATTCGTCAAGCTGGGAACGTCATCCTAGTCATTGACGAAGTTCATACTCTGATTGGTGCGGGTGCGGCGGAAGGTGCGATTGATGCCGCCAACATTCTGAAGCCGGCATTGGCAAGGGGTGAACTCCAGTGCATCGGTGCGACGACGCTGGATGAATACCGCAAGCATATTGAACGGGATGCCGCACTGGAGCGTCGTTTCCAGCCTGTAATGGTTGGTGAACCGTCGGTCGAAGAGACGATTGAGATTCTCTACGGTTTACGCGAACGCTACGAGCAGCACCACAAGCTCAAAATCTTAGATGAAGCCCTAGAAGCGGCAGCGAAGCTTTCAGATCGTTATATCTCTGACCGCTTTTTACCTGATAAGGCAATTGACTTGGTGGATGAGGCTGGAAGCCGAGTTCGCTTGATCAACTCCCAGTTGCCACCAGCGGCGAAGGAGTTGGATAAGGAACTGCGTCAAGTGCTGAAGGATAAGGACGATGCGGTTCGTTCCCAAGACTTTGATAAGGCTGGGGAATTGCGCGATCGCGAAATGGAAATCAAAGCCGAAATTCGCGCGATCGCACAAAGCAAAAAGACTGAAGTGGGTGCCGAAGATGCTTCTCCTGTTGTTAATGAGGAAGACATCGCCCACATTGTTGCCTCTTGGACAGGTGTTCCGGTGAACAAGCTCACCGAGTCTGAGTCTGAGAAGCTGCTGCACATGGAAGATACCTTGCATCAGCGGCTGATTGGTCAAGAGGATGCCGTTAAAGCTGTCTCGCGGGCGATTCGTCGGGCACGGGTAGGCTTAAAGAACCCCAACCGACCCATTGCTAGCTTTATCTTCTCTGGTCCTACCGGGGTTGGTAAGACAGAATTGGCGAAGTCCTTAGCGTCTTACTTCTTCGGTTCCGAAGAGGCGATGATTCGCTTGGATATGTCGGAATACATGGAGCGCCATACAGTTTCTAAGCTGATTGGTTCACCTCCAGGATATGTGGGCTACAACGAAGGTGGTCAGCTAACCGAAGCAGTTCGCCGTCGTCCTTATACCGTGGTACTGTTCGATGAAATCGAAAAAGCGCACCCCGATGTCTTCAACATGCTGCTGCAAATCCTTGAAGACGGGCGTCTCACCGATGCTAAGGGTCGGACAGTGGACTTCAAGAACACCCTGCTGATTATGACCTCAAACATTGGCTCTAAGGTGATTGAGAAAGGTGGCGGTGGTCTTGGCTTCGAGTTTGGCGAAAACCTTGCCGAGTCTCAGTACAACCGTATCCGTTCACTAGTCAACGAAGAACTCAAGCAGTACTTCCGCCCAGAATTCCTCAACCGTCTGGATGAAATTATCGTCTTCCGCCAGTTGACGAAGGATGAGGTGAAGGAAATCTCCGAGATCATGCTCAACGAGGTCTTTGGTCGCCTCACAGAACAGGGTATTACGTTGAAAGTGACCGACAAGTTCAAAGATCGGTTGGTGGAAGAGGGTTACAGCCCCAGCTACGGTGCCCGTCCCCTGCGTCGAGCAATCATGCGCCTCTTGGAAGATGTTCTAGCTGAGCAAATCCTCAGCGGTAGCATCAAAGATGGAGATACCGCGATTGTCGATGTTGATGAGGCTGGCAACGTGAAGGTTCTACCTGGTGAGAAGCGAGAACTCTTACCTCAAACGGCTGAGTAAGAAGCTTCACTTGAGTTAAGCAACGATCAACAGTTAGCTTTAAATTAAACGGTAGGGAGGTCAGTCTTCTCTACCGTTTTTTGCTATTACAACCCAACACCCTATGTTCATCTGCCTCATTGCTGACTACGGCACAGGCGACCCAGCGTTTGCTGAGGTCGCACAGCGTCTAACTGGGCTATTGCCTTCATCCCAAACTTACTTACTCTCAGTCCCTCCGTTTAGCACCCTCGCAACAGGGTTTTGGATTGCTCAACTTGGGCTGAATCCTGGCCCGGAAGAACGCTTGATCTATCACAATTGCGCCCCACGCAAGGATGACTCAGAACCCAGACCTGATAATGAAGGGGAGGGATTGACTTATGCCCTACTGCCGAATGGGGTCAAGGTCGTTGGTGTCAACGCGGGTTACACACTTTCCTTTATCAAAAACCAAGTAAAAGCCTTACATATTGTCAATGTCTCTAGGGGTGGCTCACAGTTCCGTTCGCGGGATGTATTTCCTGGTGCTGCTGCTGCTATTGCTAAGGATGACTTTAGCCTCTTGGGAACAGCCCTGAAGCCTGAGCAAATCCCTGACCCACCAACTGATAGAGTTGCTTGGATTGATGGCTATGGGAACATCAAAACAACGATTCCTGCCTCAAGTATTGATTTGGAACCCCAAACTAAAGTCGTGATTCGGATTGGGGATGTAGTGAGTGATGCGGTGTACTCAGACGGTACATTTGATGTCCCGGAAGGGACTCTAGCGTTTGCTCCGGGAAGTTCTGGTTGGGCGATCGCTCAAGGAGAACCTGTACGTTGGATGGAGCTTTTCTTACGCGGTGGTAGTGCTTGGGAACGCTTTGGTAGACCGCGTGTGAATCAGTTGGTAACGCGCATTGGTTGAAGAGAGAAAGCAACTGGCGGCGATGAGAGGATTGCTCAGCATTCGAGAGAAACCCGACAAAAGCTACAGACTTCCTCCTAGAAAACTTAATCTATCCACTCCTCCATAGGAAATCATTTCTGGAGAAACTAGGATTCCTCTGGTGGATGCAGTTTAGCCATAAACAGTAAACGACGCAAATTGACCACCCCAATGCGATTCAAGCGTAGGGCTTCTACCGTTGCTCTTCCACAGGGTGTTTTCCCAATCACTTGAGTAAAGTCACGGCTCCAACCAAAATGCTCTGTCCAAACCTGCTGACGGGGATTATACAGCGATTCTTGTTGATCTGTTTCAGGGTCAATGCCGTTAATCTTGGTATGCTTGTGACTGTTACAGCCAAAACAACTCCAGGCTAAGTTCTCCAGTGTAGTTTTGCCCCCAGCTTGACGAGGTTTTATGTGTTCAATCGTGAAACTTTCAGTAGCAAACTGACCGGGACAGCGACAATACTCGCAGTAATCTCGTGCCCTTGCCGCAACAATTTGCCTGATTGCACCAGGTACTCGTTCAGAAGGCATCAGGTAGTTTATGGGCTGGCAAAAACTCGTTAACTAGGGTTTTCAAATGAACATCTCGGAGTTTAGCCAGTTGAATTAAAGCCTCAGCTCGTTCTGCATCTTGACGCTCTATCTGGTCTACATAAGTTAGTAGCTCCTGATGCTCTGTATCTGTAATCTCTCCACTCTCATTGCGCTGACGCAGATACGCCAGTCTAATCTGGTTGTCTTGTGGCAGTCGGCGCTGAATAATTTGTAGTAACGCCTCTTCTTCTTGCCTTGAGGCTGCTACTTTGCTCGTCTGATTCGCTTCGCTGCACAAGGATTCTAAAAATTCAAGTGCTTTAGCCAAGGATTCTCCCGGTAGTTGGTCAACTAACTCCTTGGCTCTCTGGCGAATTTCTGTTGGTGCAGTCATGTTACACCTGAATTAACATATAGCCTGATTTGATTGTATCTAAACGTTAGGTTGAAGAGGTTGATGGAAGCGATTGCTCCTCTACGTCTCTGTGTAAAAGGCGATCGCTTTTACAATTTCATCATGCACCACAAAGCACTACAGTAAAACGCACGATTTAACTACAGAGTCATACCATGTTAGCCAGTACCGCCAACTACGAAATTACTTGGGAAAAGCTACCAGATGACTTCGTTCTAGACGATGAGCCAGTGGACAACATCAATCAACCGTCCCTTGCCGCAGCCTTAACTGGAAGGAGGTGAATATTCCAGCAAGCCTACCTACCCCCCAAGTAAGTGGTTTTTCTACCAGCGAGTTCTAGAGGTTCCCAACTACGTCATTTTTGAACCGGATGCAGGGGAACTGGAAGTTTATCAGTTGGATGGTTCAGCACAGTATCAGCTACAAAACCCCGATGCCAATAACCGTTACTGGATTGCCCAAATGGGGTTATTCCTAGGAGTATGGCAAGGAACTAGGGAAAATCGCACAGGCTACTGGTTAGGCTGGTGGGATGAAAATGGAGAACTACTGCTGTGGGGTTCAGAACGAGCCGAACGATTAGCCGCACAACTTAGGGCAGCAGGAATTGAACCAGAGGCTTGAAAACACAGGATTTTAAGCAAAAAAATGGAGATGATTTTTATCATCTCCATCGACTTATTTACTTAAGTGTTTGAGATTAGAGCACAGGAACGAATTGCTCCTTCTCAGGAACCTCCGTGTACTCTGCAACAATCTGGCGGAACTCTTCACCATCAATGGTTTCCTTCTCGATTAAGAGGTCAACCAGACGGTCAATCACGACACGATTTTCCCGCATGATTCGCCGCGCATCTTCGTGGCAATGCTCAACAATAGTGCGGACTTGGTTATCAATGCGTGTGGCAATTTTTTCTGAGTACTCTGCTCTTGAGGTCAAACCAGCACCGAGGAATACTTCTCCTTCCTGGCTTTCTAAGGAGAGTGGGCCTAAGTCTGACATACCAAAGCGCGTTACCATTTGCCGCGCCATTGCCGTCACTTGCTGTAAGTCACCACCAGCACCCGTTGTCACTTCAGAATCGCCAAAGATTTCTTCCTCTGCCGCTCTGCCTCCCAAAGCTCCACTAATCCGAGCTTTGAGTTGAGAGCGAGTAATCAAGCCTTGTTCTTCGTTAGGAGTAAACCAGGTCAAACCCTGAGCTTGTCCACGAGGAATCAAGGTAACTTTTTGTACGGGATCATGGTCTTTGAGTACAGTACCAACGATCGCATGTCCAACTTCGTGGTAAGCAATTAAGCGCTTGCTCTTGCTATCTACGAGTGGAGTGCCTTCCATCCCCGCTACAACGCGGTCAACAGCGTCATCAACTTCAGCCATCGTAATCGCTTCTTTACGGCGACGGGCGGTAAGAATTGCGGCTTCATTGAGCAGGTTAGCTAAGTCAGCACCTGTAAATCCAGGAGTACGCCGTGCGATTGCTTCTATGGAGATTTCTGGCGCTAGTTTTTTATTACGAGCATGAACTTCCAAAATACCGATACGTCCTTTCATATCAGGCGCATCGACCATCACTTGGCGGTCGAAGCGTCCTGGACGCAATAGGGCGGAATCCAAGACATCAGGACGGTTAGTCGCTGCGATGATGATAATCCCGGTATTTCCTTCAAATCCGTCCATCTCCGTGAGCAACTGGTTCAGGGTTTGCTCTCTTTCATCGTTGCCCCCACCGATACCTGCGCCACGCTGTCTTCCAACTGCGTCAATTTCATCAATGAAGATGAGGCAAGGAGCGTTTTCTTTGGCTTTCTTGAACAAGTCACGGACGCGGGAAGCACCGACACCGACGAACATTTCAACGAATTCTGAACCGGAGATACTGAAGAAAGGCACTCCCGCTTCACCTGCGATCGCTTTTGCCAGGAGAGTTTTTCCTGTACCCGGAGGCCCAACTAAGAGGACACCCTTAGGAATACGTGCGCCAACGGCTGTGAAGCGTTCTGGCTGTTTGAGGAAGGTAACAACTTCTTGTAGTTCTTCTTTAGCTTCCTCAATCCCTGCCACATCATCAAACAAAACACCAGTTTTCGCTTCCATCTGGAACCGAGCGCGTGACTTACCAAAGTTCATCGCTTGACCGGGGCCACCTGTGATGTTGCTAGAACGACGGAAGAGGAAAAACAGCCCAGCAATTAGGAGAATTGGAAAAATTAAATTTCCGAGCAATCCCCAGATTGCGCCATCATTCCGCATTGGATGTGAATCCAGAGTGATATCCGCCTCTCTTAGCTTGGCAACTAATTCTGGGGCATTCGTTGGCAGATCAACTCGTAGCCGTTGCACTCGGTTATCCAGTTCCGGATCGACCGCTTCAACAATTGCTGTCCGACCAGCATCATAGAGGTCAACACTAGTGACTCGACCAGCATCCAGGTATTCCAAGAAGCGACCATAGGTCATGCGAGTACTAGCTGTATTCTTACCCATATCACTGGCAGCGGTAGAAAATGTTCCCTGCCAGAGGAAAAACCCAATAACAAGGGCAGGTAATGTCCAAAGTAATATTATTCTCCAAGAAATTTTCATCTGTTATTTACCTCTAAATACTGGTCATACACGCTGGTAATAGCCTTACAGAACCATTGGGGCAAGCAAAGCCCAGCTAAAAAATTGAATGAACAGAAAACTTTACTCTTACTACCTATCCATCGTTTTATCAAAACTGTCGGGTTTTGAGCTGTATAAAGGTGAAGACAAGCACTTGTAACGTTATCTTAACTAAATTTAACTTAATTTTCATGCTCTAAGCAAGCTGCTCTCATTTTTAAGGCAGCTGAGAGCAGGGATTATAAACACATGAAAAACGACTAATTGTCAAGTATTTGACCGATTTATCTCCCAAAAGTATTAGCGCGTCTGCATCTTTTAGCAGAAGCCTAAAGAGCAGACGCGCCAATTAAATTTGAGTAGGGCTAATTGCCGATTAAGTACACGACGAGATAAACCTAGTAGGTTTCAACGTGCCAGCGACCAGCTCTCTTCATTTGCTTTTGATACTCAGACCAGGTCACACCTTGCTTTTCGGCAGCGGAGGAAAGCGCAGCATCAATGCCGTCTTCCATACCCTTTAAACCGCAGATGAAGCCGTGAGTCTTCTCGTTTTGCATCAGGTTCCAGAGTTCTTCAGCGTTCTCGGCACATCGATGTTGGATGTACATTCTGCCGCCTTCAGCATTCTTCTGTTCCCGGCTGATGGCATAGGTAACGCGGAAGTTATCTGGGAACTGCTGCTGCAACTCCTCTAGCTGTTCCTTGTAAAGAATGTTAGGAGTAGTAGCGACACCGAAGATCAACCAAGCCAAACCCTTGAACTTGTAATCTTCGTTCTGCTCTTTGAACATCCGCCACAGGAAAGCCCGGAATGGTGCAATTCCAGTACCCGTTGCCATCATGATAATGTTGGCTTCCGGGTCTTCGGGTAACAACATTTCCTTACCCACTGGTCCCGTGATTTTTAATTCATCTCCTTTCTTGAGATTGCACAGGAAAGTAGAGCAAACGCCATAAACAGTTTCGCCTGTTTCAGGATGCTTGTACTCTAGCTGTCTGACACATAGGGAGACAGTCTTGTCATCCAAATGGTCACCATGGCGAGTTGAGGCGATTGAGTAAAGCCGAAGCTTATGAGGTTTGCCTTTGTCATCTGTTCCGGCTGGAATGATGCCAATACTTTGACCTTCTAGGTAGCGTAAATCTCCTCCAGAGAGGTCGAAAGTTAGATGGCGACAAGTGCCGATTCCACCTTCCTTAACTAGCTCTTCATTCGATAGACACCGACCAACAAAAGGAGCATTAGGCCGGTAGATATTGACGGGAATGTCAGTTTTCGCTTTTGCTTGAGTCATGGACTTGCCTTTCTCTTCTGACTTGGTTTGCTGTGGTTCAGCTTTTGGTTTAGCTTCTGGTTCAGCTTTTGGTGCGGCTTCGACCTTCACACCATTGTCAGCAGTTAGAGGCTGAATGCTAACAATTTTTCCACCCATACGGGCAATGCGCTGCATCTCCTGATTCATGCGGCTGTAGGGTACTGTGATCAACACACTACCGCTTCGACGAATCGGGTAGTTCAGCTTGTCGGTTTCTTCGTTCTGACGTAGACCAACCACTTCGTAAACAAACATACGACTACCAAATTCCGTAGTGTTGGCGGAATTAGTAGCCGCGCTAGGACTGTACATTGCTTCAATATCTCCAAACCAAACTTTAATCTGTTGCTAAAACGCGCCCTTTCACCACAAGCCGATTCCACTGTTGGATTCGGGATATGCTCGCGTAGAGCCGACGAAAGCACTCTTAGCGTAACATTGTAAAGCTATGCCCAGTCCTGTTTTACAGTTGTCGTAGGAAAGCCAACTGTAATGCCTCCACTCCATAAGTTACATAGTCACCAACACAAAAACTGTCAATATTGAGTCAATTTCAGGTTTTCTTTACACAAAATGCACGGGCTACCTTAGCATAAATACTGAGGCGAGATGATGCTGTTTGCAGTAAGCCTTGTATGGGTAACCTTGTTTTGGTAAAATTCACTGTTAGCAGCTAGTAGTAAATACTTACGCCGTACCAAGCTTAAAGTCTTCCCTAAAGAGGCAGTCATAACGCACATTGTGCCTTCATGATGTGTCGTTAAATCGCACTAAAACAGAGGGGTTGACCCACGGCTAGAGGCTTTGACTTGCTGGAAGATCTATTTGAGAATATGTTTTACGTTAGAGGGAAGATATGACCACTCAGCTGGACCGCGTGGTATTAATCGGTGTTGCCGGAGATTCAGGGTGCGGTAAATCAACATTTTTGCGCCGCTTGGAAGACCTGTTTGGCAAAGAGTTTATGACTGTGATTTGTTTGGATGACTACCATAGTCTGGATCGCAAACAGCGTAAAGAACAAAAAGTTACGGCATTAAACCCTAAGGCAAATAACTTTGACCTGATGTATGAGCAAATCAAAGCGCTCAAGGAAGGTCAGTCTATTAATAAGCCGATTTATAACCACGAGACTGGTGAACTTGACCCGCCAGAGCTGGTGAAACCGAATAAAGTCGTCGTGATTGAGGGGCTTCACCCACTGTATGATGAGCGGGTGCGATCGCTTCTTGACTTCAGCGTTTACCTTGATATCAGCGATGAGGTCAAAATTAACTGGAAAATCCAGCGAGATATGGCAGAGCGGGGTCACCGCTATGAGGATGTGCTGGCAGCAATTAATGCCAGACGCCCAGATTTTTCGGCTTACATTGAGCCACAAAAAGAACACGCCGATGTCGTTATCCAGATTTTGCCCACCGAACTCTTGAAGGAGGACAAGGAAAGCAAACTCCTGCGTGTGCGCTTAATTCAACGAGACGGTGTGGAAGGCTTTGAGCCAGTGTATCTGTTTGATGAAGGGTCAACCATTGACTGGAGACCTTGTGGACGGAAGCTAACTTGCGCCTACCCTGGTATCAAACTCTTCTATGGTCCAGACAGCTACTTCGGTCACGATGTTTCAGTCTTAGAAGTAGATGGTCAGTTTGACAATCTAGAGGAGATGATTTACATCGAAAGTCACCTCAGCAACACCTCGACCAAGCACTACGGCGAGATGAGTGAGTTGTTGCTCAAGCATCGAGATGCTCCAGGCTCTAACAATGGCTCTGGATTGTTCCAGGTTCTCGTTGGTCTGAAAATGCGAGCAACCTACGAACGCTTGACTGCTAATCAAGCGCAATATGCTGTCAATGCGTAGATAAACTTCCTGTTGCAACTCAAATAGTTGAGTACGGCGCGAGATGCTAATGTTGGCTCTTGCGCTTTATTTTGGTAAACAGGAGTTAAAGACGTACATTGAATGGGGCGAGGGATTGAGTGATGAGAGTCTGGATAACCTGTTTTGTACTCGTGTTTGGCATGGCAGAGTTTTATCAGTGGGTGAGACACTTCACCATACCTCTGCCAGTATTTATTTTGGCTGGAGCAATACTAGCGATCGCATCTAACTACGGCAAATATGCGGGCTGGTCTTTCCAACAACATGACCAAACTGGGGCAAATCAAGGACAATCTCCTTCAATTGGTTTTACAAAGCAAGCGGACTGGGCGACGCTCAATCCATCGGCTGCCACACCAATGCCGAAAGCGAATCGACCAATTTCCTTCATCATCAATCGCCCGACTCAAGAAAGAGCAAGGGAAGACAGAAGAGGATGAGGTGATGGGGTGATGAGGGGAAAGAGAAAGTACTACATTTGAGGGCTAACCCATGACCGCTGCGATCGCCACACCCATCAATCACATTAAGTTGGCTCCTGGTAGTGCCATGATCATTTCAGGGCTAACCTGGAAGACCTATGAAGCTCTGCTGCAAGACTTGGGAGATAATCGCTCGACTCGCATTGCCTATGACCAGGGAGTATTGGAGATCAGGATGCCAGGAGAACCGCACGAAATCGTCAATCGGCTGCTGGCAAAAATCATTACGGTGCTGGCAATGGAGTTGGGGATGGAGTTGGGGATGGAGGCGATCGCTGAGTTTAAAGCAGGGCATTGCCGAGAAATCTGATCTTGTAGATTAGGTTGACTTCATGAAACCCAACAACTTCTTACCCGATCACTTCCGCTAATGGGAGCGATCGACAACCTGAACACTTAGCTTAAACTTAGCGTAAACATAGTTTTTTATTGTTATAAATGACAACATTACCAGAATTACAAAAACAAATATTGCAGTTGTCAACTAGCGATCGCTGGCAGTTAGTACAAGTTCTTCTGGAATCGCTAAAACGGGAAGCACACCCCAAGTTGAAACGGGGAAACCTGTCCCAACTGCGGGGGATTGCCAAAAGTCATACAACACAAGTGGAGGCTGATGCCAAAGAGGATTATCTAACCTATTTGACCGAGAAATATCAGTAATGCGAGTTTTGATTGATACAAATGTGGTTCTCGACTTCTTGCAAGGGCGGGAACCCTTTGTGGAAAATGCAGCAAGACTGTTTGAACGTATAGATACTGGAGAGATTGAAGGATTTATTGCAGCAACAACAATCACTAACATCTACTACATCGTCCGTAGAGCAGCAGGGAGAGAAGTGGCTCAAAATGCAATCACTCAAGTTTTATCAGATCTAAATATTTGTGCAGTCAATTTAGGAGTGCTGGAACAAGCCCTTGCACTGAATTTTGAAGATTTTGAGGACGCAGTGCAGTATGCCTGTGCAGTAGCGCACAATGTAGATGCAATCGTAACTCGTGATACGTCTGGATTTGTTAACGTGGAGATTCCTGTAGTGTTGCCTGATGAGCTTGATACTATCAGCCCTGGTGAGTGAAGAAACTAAAACAACACTTGACGCGGCATAACAACTTCGAGCTTGCTTAATTGACACACGTTTCGTTGATCGCGATCGCCAAGACTACACAGCAATCAATCGCCTTAGTTACATAAAATAGCCAGAGATGAATTTTTCTTTCAATTTTGAACAATCCTAAATGTCCTTTTTTCTGCACTTCTATTAACAATTAAATGTTAAGCCAATGATAGATGCGATTACTCATTTATTTTGGAGCATTTATTTAACAGCGACACGATTAATCTTCCGTTTAACGACCCCTGATAAAACCTTTAGCCTTACAGAGAAGCTTTTACGAAAGATTCCCACTTGGCTATTTGTTACAGGGGCTATTGTTTCTCTTACTTCGATTGCATTATGGGTTGAAGCCGATAGCATTAAATCATTTCGAGATGTTGTAAGGATACTTTTTGAAAGATATGAATACTAGTCTTTTTATCAGAGGCAATTTTTGTAAGGCAGATCTCAGTCATGCCAATTGCTGGAGAACGATATTGCAGGACGCTAAATTTTGCAGTGCGACCTTAGTCGAAGTAGATTTTCGGGGTGCCCAGCTTCAAAATTCTACTTTTCTTGAGGCTAATTTAACAGGAGCAGATTTACGCTGGGCTAAATTGGATGGCGTTAATTTCTCCAAAGCTAAACTCAATAACGTTGATTTCACAGAAGCAGAGTTTGGTAATGCTGACTTTAGTGAAGCGATCGGATTAACAGAGGAACAAGTTAGAGCAGCTTTGGATTGGGTTAGGGCAATCTATCCCGAAGATTTATGCCGTCAGCTAGGACTTTAGCGGCAGGCTAACAATTCAAATGTAGCGGACGGACGCAAGCCACTAGCAGGGTGGCAAAGGTTGTCTGCCGCCGCTGATTTGAGTCGTTGAGAGTTCAAAATGGCTGCAACCGCAATCTCTTGATTTGCAGCAAGAAGAAACTATGCCAATCAGAAAATATTTAGTCTACCACTGGCTAGTCACTGGGACGGACGCTCACTTGAATTTTGAATTGCGTTACTATCGCCCCAGATTCCGCTTCAACTGTTCCAACTCGTCATCCATTTCCCAACGCCTAAACTTATCGTCTAAGGGGTCTGCTCCACTAGGGATATTGCGGTTGCTAGTTTGGTTCCAGGCAAATGCCTCCGACCCAGAAGGAGACTGATAACTACTAGCACGCGCAGCTTCCACCTCAGTCGCTTTTGCCTTGACTTCCTGCCGACGGACTTGAATCTGACGCTGTAACTCCTGCGCTTGGGTAATTCGCTGCTTTAGCCCTTCCATCTGTCCCCAACGTTGGTTCCCCTGACGTAATAGAGCTGACTCTCGCTCTTGAGCACCTTGAGCTAAATCCTCTCTACCCGCCGACCTTGCCTTGTCAACCCGTGCGTGCCAGCGTTGAATATCTTGGGCGATCGCAAGAATATCATCCTGCAAACGCTTTTGCTCAAGCTGTAAGTCAGCAACTAACCGGAGCGTGTCTTCTTCCTGCTCCCGTAGCTGCTCCTCTAGTGCCTGTAACTCTAGATGAGGGTTATTGCGGATAAATTCCTCTAGGCGGTTTTCAAGAAACCGATTGAGATCGTCAATCAAACCCACTGAAGGCACTCCTAAGCTCAGGTATGACAAACTATGTTAGCAGTCCTGCTCTCGCCAGATCCAAGAATTAATCGACAAGAGCCGCGATCTCGATTTGCTGACAGCGTTCTAGATAAATTTGAGCAACAGTGTCCCTAGGCGTTATCTTCAGACAATCTTGAAGTAGCTGGCCTGCCTCCCTAAGCGAATTCATATTGTAAAGAAATAGGGCTTGTTCAAACATTGATTTTGTAAGTAGCTTCCCTATTCTCAGTTCTGGAGGATCGGCATCAAAGATTTCAAAGACTGAGACGATTTCTGATTTACCCTTAACTTTGACCTGATCGATAAAGCGGAAACAATACTCAACGGGGTGATGTAAACACAGAAAAGTATGATGAGAAATAACGAGCGACACCCCATAAGCTTTTGTCAATTCTTCTAAGCGGGCGGCTAAATTAACAGCATCACCAATCACAGTGCCATCCATTCGGTTGTATCCTCCTACTGTCCCCAACATTAGAGAACCCGTGTTGATACCGATGCCGATTTGGATGGGTGGACGTTCCTGACAAGTCCCTGTTGTATTATATTCGGCGAGTCGATGTAACATATCGATTCCGGCTTTAACTGCGTCATCAGGACTGCGACTAAATAGAGCCATAATTGCATCGCCGATATATTTATCAATAAAGCCATTATTTTCAATAATTGTAGGCTCCATACGGCTCAGGTAGGCATTGATAAATTTGAAATTCTCTTGGGGAGTCATCTTTTCCGAGAGAGTCGTAAAGTTACGAATATCGGCGAAGAGAACTGACATGAAAAGCGCTACCTGGTCGCCTAATTTGACATCACTAATACTTTCTTTATTCAACAACTGGAGAAATTGGCGTGGCACAAAGCGTGCATTTGCCTGATTGAGTTCATAGAGTTGATCAATAAACCTTTGTCGCTCTAATTCTCCCCGTTTGCGTTCAGTGATGTCTTGAAAGGCAGCGATCGCATAAGCAATGTTACCCAAGTCGTCATAGATCGGCGTTCCCCAAGCTTCGATCGGGATAATCTTGTCTCCTTGATGAATTTCTATATCATCAGTGGTGGTACGTTCACCCCTCAACGCACGCACGATGGATAAGTTTTCTACAGGATAAATCTGATTTGTACCTGCGAGATAGATTTGATAAACCTCTGATAACTGATCAACGGTTGCTGAGGCTACGACCCCTTTACCCAGCAACTCAATAGCTTTCTGATTAGTAAAGTAGGGTTTACCTGTTGCATCAAGCACAGCTACCCCCACTGACACACCGTCTAGAAATTGAGCTAACCGCCGCTCACTATGGCGCATCGCTGTCTCAGCTTGGTGCTGCAACTCGGTGGTCATGGAATCGTAATGCTCGGCGGTAGTCTCCAATAAGATTTCCAGGTCAACCTTTTCACGCTGCAATTCTAGTGTTTGGTAAAGAGCGATCGCAATCACAGAGCCTGTAAATGCGAGAAATGGGGAAACCACAGGTATCCACCATCCTCCTTCAACAAAGACGACGTAGCTGCCCGTGAGCAAAATACACCCCGCTGAGATAATGCACAGACCAAGGACTGTCCATCTCAGCAATACATTCTTTCTGAACAGATTTACCTTCAGCAAAGCTGAACTTAGTGTGCTGCCAGCCAAAGACCAACCCAAAATCCACAACCACTCGACAGGTTCCTCCCAACTCTTAATCAAAGGTCGTCCTTCTAGGGCTGTACTTAAAATCTGGCTCGTTAAATTCGCGTGAATCACGACACCAGGCATTTGTTCAGGACTAGAGAAGAACCTGCTACGAGTATTAAAAACCGTACTGGAGTAGGGAGTGAAGAAATAGTCGTTGAGGCTTTGTGTAGTGGAGCCAATCAGGACGATGCGATCGCGTACCAAGTCTGATGAAATGCGATTTTCTAGAATATCTGTAAGCGATACAGTCCGGAAGTTTTCTTGTGTCCCGCGAAAATTCAACAAAATTTGGTAGCCACCAGAATTTGCCTTGATGTAACCACCTTCATTACCCGTAAAGGGCGTAAATACGGCTTTACCCAATCGATAATGCTTCTTGTTAGGATTAATCACCTCAAGGGCAATGTTCTCGCTTTTGAGATACATTAAAGCCAGTTTTACTCCTAGGCTTTCTCTAGTTTGACCATCCTGTCCTTTAATCGTTAATAAGCCTCGGCGAACCTTGCCGTCCGTATCTAATACCAAATCAGCCATGCTCACTTGCTCAAGCTGGCTCAAGGTTTTTGATGGTGCAATAGTCTTCCCAACCACCTTCTCAACACCAATAAGATTGGGTGTTGATTTAAACACATTCACCAATGCCTGATGACCTGGTTCTACTGGCAAATCCCGGTAAATATCCAGGCCAATGGCTCTAGGCTTTTGTGCTTTCAGGTTTTTAATGACTTTTGCCAGGACAGCATCAGAAATCGGCCATTGCCCAACCTTTTGAATATCCGACTCATCAATAGTGACAATAACAAGGCGTGTATCAACAAGCTCCCTAGGACGTAGACGAAAAAAGTGATCGTGAGTCACCCATTCCGACGGTTGCAAAAATCCCAGCGAGTTCGCAGCGACGACTAAGCCCGCTACACTAGGGGCAATAATCAGTACCTCTCGCCATTTCCAAATTTGTCGCTTGAGCTTTTGCCGCATATACCATCAGCAATCAGTAATACTTAAAAGTTGACCCTTTGCTGATTGCTAATTATTGACTTGAGAGTATTTAATTACTATCAGCCATTAGCCATGGATTGTGTAGTGTCCTGATAATTTAAAACCCTATTGTAGTAGTGGCTTAGTTGCGATCGCGTCTAGCCCCACTGACTTTAATAAGTTTGCCCAAGTAGCGGCTAAGGTTAGATCATTCGGTTGCGATCGCCTTAGCTCTGCCAACGTTGCTACAGTATCGTACCAAATGCCATCAGCTCCGTACACGGCTGCACGCTCTAGGGGTGATAGATTCTTGAGCTGACTACTGAATTCTGTATTAAGTTCAATTCGCTGAATCTGACCTTCAACTCTTGGATCGTCAACAGCAAGTCTTTCTCCGCAGATTGTGACAAACGACCATTGATAGCTCTTGCCAATTTCAAGAGCAGGTGCATCCGCTGGAAGCTTGAAGCTAACAATGCCAGACGTTTCAGGCATTGGTAACGTTGCTTGATAATAATAACTCTCGTCTTTATCCTTAAGAGAAAAAAATGCTTTTTGTGCAGATGTTTGAGGGACATAAACAAAGAAAGTGGGACGCTCAACCAGCGTTAATCCCCGATTAGTGGTTGGCATCAATGGCGTAATCGTCTGTTGGGAGGCGATCGCATCTTGGAGACATTGCCCACTATCGCGAGAAGCTCCTCCCACCGTATTATCAGGTTTCCCCTCACCTGGAGGTTCAAATGTCACTTGAAAAACTGTATGACCTGGTAGGGTTGGATTTTGGCTTGCCAGTCTAGACTGTATCTCTGCCTGTGCGGGTAAGAGAGCCACTAACATGAGTCCTAAGGACAGACTCCCTGAAAATAGCATCAGGGAACTTTGCCGACCCATAATCAAGTATCCTCCTAAAAGCTGTTCTCACCAACTAACTATAATTGCTTTTTGTTTAGACTGTCACCGATTAGTCAATCTAGCTGTACATAACTTTTTATTCTTACTTTTTATAGAAAATATTCTTTCAAAGCCAATTTCCGATCAGAACAAATGGTGCCCAATAAAAAGGATGTTCATAATTGGGTTTGTGTAACAGAACTAACTGAGCCTGACGGAGAGCTTCGGCTTTACTCACCTCAGTCTGGACTAGTTCTTGGTAAAACGCAGCCATAAGTTCGGCAGTCGATTCGTCTCGTACCGACCACAAGGTTGCAAGGGTACTGCGGGCACCAGAACGCACGGCAAATCCTGCTAATCCCAAAGCCGAGCGCTTGTCACCAGTTGCCGTCTGACACGCACTGAGGACGAGTAATTCAATAGGATGTGTATTGGATTGGTTTCTACTTTGAAGTAATTGATCCAACTCTTTGACATTGACGCGACCATCCCAGGTTAAGAGAAATGTGTCCTCTGCCTTGGAACTGAATTGAGCGTGGGTAGCAAGGTGAATGATCGGAAAAGGGAAAGCATTAATCTGCCGTTCTAGTGTAGTTTTGATAAACTCCTGATTCAGAAGTACCTTAGATGGCAACTCCGAGGCAATTTGCTTGAGTTCAGACTCTACAGCGGGTAGCGAAGAAAAGCCTTGACGAGCCTCAGTAAGTCCACCCGTTAAAACTTTGAGCTGTTCTCGAATTAGCGATCGCGTTTCCAACAACTGCAAGCCGGGACTCAGGGCAATGCTATATTTCTCTACAAGATACTGTTGTCCATCATACAAAGCTGCCATTGGCAGACTCCGCAAGGCACCATCTAATACGAAGACTAAAGTTTTAACTCCACTTGCCGCTAACTTACTTTCAGCAGGTTGGACGAGCCAGTTATAAACTTGTTGGGAGAGGCGCAAACGCTGTTTATTAGAGAACGCAGGATTGAGAGATTGTAATAGCTGCTCTAGAAGGCTTTGTACTTCACTCTGCGGTAACTGAGTTTGGTAGTAACCTAGAGGTTGCCCTGGCAGTGATACGATTACCGCTAAACGCTCAGGCAGAATAATCGGATAAATCACAGCGGCGGTTGGGTCAACTCGGTCAATCTGCTCTGGCTTAGCACTTAAACAAGCTTGCCGGAAGAAGTTGTCTAATTCCGCTAGCTGAAGTGATTCAATCACTTGACGCGCTTTATCGAGGTTTTCTTGACTGACTTCTTCCTGATTACGAGGAGGTTGCAATAGCAATTGAACTAACTCTCGATAGACAGGTTCTACAGTTTCTCGAAAGGAGAACTGAATATTAGGATTAATAGTCACCAAGTCACTACGAAGCAATTGGAGTGAATTAACGGCTTCCGTGTAAGCTGCTGTCGCTTCAGTTAGCTTTCCTTGCTGTTTGAGAATCTGACCCAGTTGCCACTGCCAGCGATAGGCAGTATCGGAAGCATTAATAGATTGAGCAATTTGTAGAGCTTGCTGAGTAAGGTTTTGAGCCTCCTCCCACTGCTGTGTTTGTTTGTAAAGCTGTCCCAACTGACCAAAGGCATAAGACTCTGCTCTTGGGTCTTCCAGCATTCTTGCCTGTTGTGCAGCTGTGGCTAAAAGCTTCGCAATATCATTTGTGTTTTGTGGGTTACCATTAACGACTGGCCATTTCATCAAGCTTTCCGCCAAATTAACTTGAGCGTAGACAGCATCATGACTGACAGGCAAATCAGGTAGTTGAGACTGGATTTGAGGCAATAAGGCTTGAGCCGCATCCCACTGTTTGAGTTGTAGATTTAAGCTTAGTTGGTTGAGTTGAGCTTCGAGTTTAGTGATTGGGCTAGTTGCATTGGTTGCTGCCTTAGTGTACAAGGCAAGAGCCGTCGTGTAATCTTCTAAGTCTCTGGCAGTATTACCCAGACTAAAAAAGGTTTCACTGGTATCAAGGGAAGAGTCAAGGCGCTGGATTATTGCCAAGCTTTGCTCTAAGACTTCCTGGGACTTCTGCAAATCTCCCACAACCTGTAACGCAACCCCTAAGCTACGCAACCCAGTAGCCTTGAGGAGGGAATCAGGATAAGCTTGCAGATCCTTATTCACCTGCTCTAGAGTCGTTTGTGCGCGTCGGTACAGTCCTAACGTTTGCAAAGCTTGAGCTTGGTTAATCTGGCTGCCGAATCTGCCAATGTCATCTCCAGCATCAGTGTAGGCTGCTTGTGCTTGTTTCCAGGTATCGAGAGCCGCTTGGGCTTGTCCCCTAGCCAGTTGAAGACTGCCTTGAGTATTTAGAGTATGAGCAAAGATCAGTTTTGAGTTTTGAGTTCTAAGTTCTAAGTTGTTGAGCCGTTCTAGACTTTGATTAATCGCTGTTTCTGCGGCTTGCCATTGCCCTAAGTCTTGATAGGCTAACGCCAGATAACTGAGGCTCAAAGCTTGGTTGAGGTAATCATTTTGCGCCTCATAACGTTGAGCCGCTTGTTGCCACAAAGTAGCCGCCTGGGCAAATTGTCCTGCCTCGTAGAGGGTTCTACCTTGTGCAAGTTGGCTTGAGGCATCCACTTGAGACTTTATACCAATTTGGTTTAAGTTCGACAGGTTTTCTTGAACGGCTGCCCCCTTAACAAGAGCATTTTCTTGAACTACTCCCCCCTTAAGAAGGGGAGTTGAGGGGGTATGAAATGTACTATTGTTTAACCCAATTGGTATTAGAGGAGAAATTTCTGTTCCTACCAAAAGGCGGGATTTCGGTTGTTCAGATAAAAGTAGCAAGCTCGATTGAGAGGAAGAATACTGCGCGGCTACAGGCAAGACTGTTGTTACAAAGAAAAGGGTGAGAAAGAACACTATCCAGTGTGAAGCCTGAAGTCTGATAATAGACTCGCCCTTGCGCTGAACAAATTTGTTAACCCTTTTCATCTGATCAACCTTATTTTGAGCAATTAGCTGGATGATCCCAAGGCTGTTGAGAAGTCACATCAGATGTCAAAGCGACTAATTCTACTTGACCAGTATCATTAATCAGCCAACCTTTTGCCTCAGTAAGGGGTGTTGGTTGTTGGTTTTGTTCGGATGGCTGGGATTTCGGGATTTTCTCTTGCTCCCCTGCACCTGTGGTGCTACTGGCGAAACGTAAATCTTGCCAAACTGTCCGACCTCTGAGCGTTCCAGTCGGATTTTCGGGTAAGCCACCTCGTCCGGTTATGGCAAAAGAGTTCCCTTCATTCGCTGGACAGCCAGCGACGATGCGCGAACTATTATCAACAACATTTTCTGGTAACTCAACTAATCCCTGTGAGGGGTCAACACTCAGTTGAGTAAGTTCCACAACTCCATCTACCCCCAGTTTTGAACTGGCTGTAATGTCACTTAGTGGAGTCAGTTGGTCACGTCTCTCAAGACCAAAGATACCTTGGGCTGTGATGTTGATGTTACCACCACTCCCATTAAAGGCATTAGCGGTAATATCACTATTTTCTCTAGGGATAGCAACGATCAATTCGGCGTTGATCGTAATATTGCCACCATTTCCGCCGCCCGTATCTTCCGTACCCGCCCTCGTAGAAATTTCACTTTGGTTACGCAAAACTAAATCGTCTTGCACTTGCAGAGTGATATTACCTCCCTCACCGAGGAGGCTGGTAGCGGTAATTGTTCCATCATTAAGTTGGATTGCTTGAGCATTGAGTTGAATGTTGCCACCGTTGCCAGAAACATTGACAGCGCTTATTGTTCCTTGCTCACTTAGCACAATTGAGTCAGCCGTTACTGTCAGATTGCCTGCTGCCCCTGAACTTGTGCTTCTGACTCCAATTTCCGCCCCATCTCGAACGGCTAATACAGAGGTATCAATTGTCAAATCACCTGCCATTCCTGCACCACTGGTATTCGCTTCAATGGCGCTAGGTACAATGCCATCACCGATAATTCCAAAGGAAACTTTTTCCACTGAAGGATCAACGCCAGTGGCAAACCCAGTTACTTCCACTGACTCGGACGCATTGATTGTCAGATTTCCGGCTGCCCCATCGCTACCCGTTGCCGCTGAAATCTGAGCACCGTTTTGAACACTCAACTGTCTCGTTGTAACAGATAAATTCCCGGCTGACGCGGTTCCTCTCTGTCCTGAAACAGTCAACAGTGAGGAAGAGGTGAGCAAACCACTCAGAAACCGACCATCGACTGAGATGCCACTTAACGCGATGGAATCGGCAGCTACAGTAAGTTCTCCGCCGCGCCCACTACCAGCAGAAGACGAGGAGATTTGTGCGCCATCGGCAACAATCAGTTGACCTGTAGTTGTAACTGTTAAATCACCTGCATCTCCAGCACCAAGCGTTGCAGTAAATAGACCAGCAGGAACAGGTGAGAACGCTGGAGTTCCTCTCAATTCGACAAACTCAGCAAGTACAGTAAGCTTTCCCCCACTACCAGTGCTTGCACCACTAGTCGTCGTGCTAATGGCTGTGCCGTCCAAAACCCTTAGCTGTTTAGCGGTAATTGCTAAATCACCTGAATCCCCAATGCCAGCCGTCCCAGTGAGTAAGAGAGAACCATTAGCAAGTTCTGACAACTCGGAAATGTTTAGAGTTAAATTGCCTCCCCGACCATCAGCAAATGCTGTAGTTAAGATATTTGCGCCGTTTTGCATAATTAACTGGCTTGCGTCAATGGTTAAGTCTCCCGCTGCACCACTTATTAAGTCTCCCGTTGCACCACTACGAACACTCAAGCTATACAAGCCGTTGCTAAGGTTAAATGGGTTAAAGGTTCCCTCTAATAACTGTCGTGAGGTTTCTAAAGGAGTTGTTCCCGTGAGTTTTACAGTATCAGCGTGGATACTGAGAGTTCCCCCAGCACCAGAACCAAAGGTAGACGTGGAGACAAAAGCTCTATCTTGGAGGCTGAATTGAGTTGCTTGGATGTCAACACCCCTACCGTCAAAATCGCCAAAGGTTTCAGCAACTAGCTTTGAACCCTCAAGGAGAGTAACGTCTTCTCCTCGCACCCGGATTGCGCCACCGCCTAAACCCGTCACATTGACGGCTGCACTCGTTAACTCAATGTTGCCAAAGTCTTGAATACCTTGATAACCCAAGGTAAAGCCAGTTGTAGTAGGAGTGAGGCTAACGAATCCAGAACTCGCAACGCTACCTAGTTCAATCTGCCCACCGGAAGCGGTCAGATTGCCCCCATCTAAGGTCAAATCACCACCGACTAGGGCTAAGGTTCTACCGGGATTTTCCAGTCCAACACGGGGAGTTGCCGTTAGTACACTATCAGCAACAGATTGATTAATAATCGGGGCAGGGTTTGAACCAAACTGCAATCCGATTGGAAGATTAACTGTAAGCAGTGGTGGAGCCTGAGGATTTATGGCACTAAACTCACTATCTGCTGCAAACTGAATGCTACTGGCTGTTGAGGCAATAAACGAGCCACCAATATTTAATTGAGCATTTTGACCAAAGATAATCCCGTTGGGGTTGATGAAAAACAGGTTAGCCGTGCCGTTAGCGCCAATCAAACCGTCGATATTGGAGGTATTTCCCCCAGTAACGCGGCTGAGGATATTCTGAACATCCAAAGCGTTGTTGAAAAAAGCGTTTAAGCCTGTGGGGACAGAAAACTCCTGGAAGCTGTGAAATAGATGGCTACCAACTTGCGTACCGTCTTCGATCACAAAGGTGTTGCCATTAGAGGTGACAAGAGAATTACGCGGCAGCGTTCCATCGGGTATGATTTGCCCCCTAGCTGTGCTGGCAGTAGCCAGAAGGCAAAGGCTGACACTAAGCCAAAGGTCGTAACAACTCAGTTGCCGGAAAAAGCTGCCCATAATCTTATGGCACCTTTGTTAGTGCTATTTAGATTTTTATCGTCTTTTAGAACTTCTGTCCCACATAAACAGAACGAACTTCGCCATTGCGTCGAATCACAGCTTCCTGGTTCGCTACCGAGACTAAAATCCAGCCGCTAGCACCGATCGCTTCTCCCACAGTAATACGTTGAGTGACACCACTAACGTCAAATAAGGCAGCAGAGCGATCGCCAAGTTCCAGTAACCCTACAAGAGTATGGTTTGCCACAGGTGCAGGGGATTGCACAGTCGGTGAAGTTGGGACGGCGACCGAGGGGGGCGCTGGCAACCTCCTAGGAGACGGTGCCGCAGCCTGAGGACTGGTGGGTGCTGGGGGTCTTGCGGCTGATGGTTTTGCGGCTGGGGGTCTTGCGGCTGATGGTCTGGTGACGGGTGGAGGGAGTGGAACTGATGACCTGACTGGTGGTGGTGGAAGTTGGACTGATGGTCGGGCTACTGATGGTACTGGTGGAATTGATGGTCTAGCTGCAACCGAGGGCGCTGATGGTGCCGCAGGAGTTGATGGTGGATAAACGGGGATGTAGACTCGTTCAAGAACAGTTGGTGCTTGGTTCTGAGCAAGAGTACGATTGCCAGCCGTCGGAACGGGGGGTAGGTTAGTCGCAGTTGCAGTACTAGATGCTGTAGTGGCTGGTGTTGCTGGCTTTTGATTCGCTCCAGTCTTACGGTCAATCACCTCAAGCGATCGCTGCATGTAGCTAATAAACTGGGAATCCGAGTCCGTAATCTGACCATTCTCGGCGGAAGGTGAACCCGCAAAATTCAGCCATCCCGGCAAAGCCAGCTTGGTCTTATTGCTCAGCAGCATAATTGCCATCACAACAAGCGAAGCGACACCGACTGCCAGTAGGACTTTTTCAATCGACCAGTTCCACCGCTTATTCTGAACAACGGGGGGGCTAGCAACATCTGTGTCTAGTTGCTCTAGCGGCACCATATCAATTGACTCATCAAGACTTGGCTGTTGTACCAATTCCTGAGGAGGCATTACTGCTGGTGGCATTGTGATTTGCGGAATCACAATTGATTTTAAGGAGACATATTCTGGCTTAACCGGTTCCGTTGGTAACTTACTTCCCCCCTCCAAAATCCGGTCGATATCCGAAAATAACTCATCCATTAACTTATCGGCTTCGGAATCTGCCGACCAAGGTTGGATAGAAGCGGGAGCATTCAGTGGCTGACTTGCCCTTTTGTTTGTGATAACGTCCTGAGACATGGATGGCTGGCTCTCGTGGCTACAGAATTAACAAGAAGATTGAAGGCATTTGCTGTCGCTTAGATTATCAGTGAAATTATTGATGTTGAGACAAAATTCACACATAACAGCTAGCTTAAGATGCGCCCTAACTCCATAAGTTTTTATAAGGCTAACTTGCTCGTTGTCTCTTTTACACCTCTAGCACCGCAAATTTATCGCTAAATGCAGTTTAAACTCGATGATAAGCTGCTGTGCGTCTAAAATGCATAATTTTACTAATTTTTTGGGGAAGATCTAACCCCTGAGTTTGGGCGAGTTTCCGGTGTTAAGCCTAAAAGCCTTACGCTGCTTGGGATAGGGAGACGATGACTCAAATTTAAGCTGACAAATGTCTTGCAGCACCAGTCCCTTACGATTCTTGATGTCCAGGAAGCGGCTTCTATTACACAAGAAGCTCAGGAACTAGCAAAAATGGTGTATCGCTGGCATCGTTTGTCCTAAGCGACTCGTCTTTTAGGGAGTAAAGCGAGCGAATTAGTTTGCAATGATTGCGATCACGTCCAATGTGTAATCGGCAACAACTACTCTTAAGACATCTTCATTCAAGCGATATATACGAGAATTAGGAGCGTTTACTAAATTTGCAGAGGGATAAATAACTACTGCAACCATGAATGAGAAGCGGACAGACGAAAACCCGTATGAGTTGGACAAAATTCGAGATTTAATAAATAGGGTTCAGCAATCAATTGTTGATGTCGAAACACAAACCCACACAATTGAGCAGGCAGACGAAAACCCGCATGAGCTTGAAAAAATCCGAGATTTAATAAATAGGGTTCAGCAATCAATTGTTGATGTCGAAACGCAAACCAACAAAATTGAGTGGCTTAGGTTGTATTTTGCTCTGTATTTTCTTATGAGGGGTAAATCCATTGCCCCTTCTAGCAAAGGTTTTACAGACCACATGGCAAGTGATATAGACGAGAACACGGATGAGGTCTAGGGTTTTCGGTTGAGGAAGTTCTCGGAAATTTAGGTTCTCTGTGGACAAGTGCAATCGCGTTGACTATACCAGGACTTGCTCAAAATCAGACCAATACCGAAATCTAAATTAACTTAGACCTACATTACTCAGTTAGCAGCTTGCACAACTGCTTAGCCATGTGACTTTGTATATCTACTGAGAGTTCTCCTAATTCACGCTGGAGTATTAGTGCAGAAACTGTCACCAGTTGATGCAGCCTGATAGCAGAAGGCTGTTGCAATCCTGTAGCCGCAAAATCGGAAAGGTTAGTATCTAACAGGATGTCTGTTTCCAGTAATTTAGCGGGAATTGGACTAGTAATATAAGCCAAGATGATATGACGACGCGCTCCTATAGGATTAGTCAAGCAAGCTGCTGGACGCAGTTTATTAACTGATAAATCATCATAGGGAAAAGGCGCTAGAAAAATTTTACCCTTCATTAAATGTTTTACCTTCAGCTAAGGTTAAAAAATTAGCAATTAAAATCAAGGAACCTCTGGAATTGTAAAGTCCTCCAAGTCATAAACCAATTGAGGTGAAGTTGTTAGTTTACGCACCAGTTTTTTATCTGCTGTCACCATTGGTACGGTCAATCGCTGGGAAAGTGCTACATAGCAAGCATCATAGGCGGATATCCCATAAGTTAAACCAATCTTCAAGGCATCAGTCATGAGGTCTGCTGTCGAAGTCCGTTGCAAAGATAGAGCATACAACCTAGCTAGGTCTATCTCAGCTTTTGCAGCAGAATAAGGGGACTGTCGGACATATTTCCAGAGAATATTTGTACATTCAATGTAAAACAGGTCAGGTACATAAAATCTGCACTCTGGATCGGCAGTAAGATGAGCGAACAGGGCATCAACTTTATCGGATAACGGATCGACTACAAAGAGTTTAATGGCAACGCTGGCGTCAACCACGCACCTGAGCGACCCTTGTGTCATCTATTCCGATCCTCACGTAGTAGCGTTAGGCTATCGGGTAAACTAAACTCGGCAGGGTCAAAAGAGCGCTCCCGACGGATGTCAGCCAAAATCTCTGCCTGAGTTGGCTTATCTTCCTCCGCGTTAAAGGGTTTGCCAGATGCTCGTAAGCTCACTACCGCTTCGCTATCGTCTAAGGTGTCAACGTCTTCTTCAGTGTCTTTTAAATATTTCCTCACCCAAGCGCGAAAGGATTTCCGGACTTCTCTTGAGCTTGCTGTGATATTTTTCTCAATGAAGCTGGGGATTTCTTTAATTGGAAAGCTCCCCATAGCAAGACTAGTATCAGTTTCTTTGTATTTTCCAGCTTCAAGCTGATAGATACACAGAACGTTCATGTTATAAATCCAAATCTCAGGAACTTGCAAACTCGCATAAATTGACAGTCTGTTTAGTGAAGGGCTTGTATAGTCTATTTCTAAAATCAGATCTGGAGGTGGGTCTTTAGAAAGGTCAATATTTGGCTTGATACCCCGAATTGCTGGCTCATTCTGAATGTAGAAGCAATTATCAGGTTCTGCCCCCTTAAGTAGGTCTTTTCGTTTCCAAGTGGTTGAACCAAAAGACTCGCAATCAAGATCTAGTTCTTCTGCCAGGTACTTAATTAAATCCCTGATAACTTCTTTGTAGTATTCGTGTTTTTGGGATGGCATTCTGGTTTCTAGCGTACCTTGGTTATAAGCCAGTCTTGAAGAGCGATTATCTCCCAATTCAGTTAGGAGATTTTCAAACTCTTCCCAGCTAACGTTGTGAAATAGTTTTGTTTCTCCTTCCTCTAACTTGGCTATACCCAGATGCTTGAC
The DNA here is from genome assembly GCF_014849525.1 of Microcoleus sp. FACHB-SPT15. Lineage (NCBI taxonomy): Bacteria > Bacillati > Cyanobacteriota > Cyanophyceae > Oscillatoriales > Microcoleaceae > Microcoleus > Microcoleus sp. FACHB-SPT15. Next base: position 80,309 of record NZ_JACJNU010000021.1, read on the forward strand.
ATCAATTTTTGCAGATCGTGGGGAAAGAGGTTGCATCTGAATGATGGTATCTTTTTCTACATCAGTTTCTCTTTCTTCCCAACCGCTTTCCTCCTGAATCAAAGCCTGGAAGCGCTCATCTTCTCGAATGCTGTCAAAATCTGACTCATTTTTTGCAAAATCTCGCCATTGATCGGGAGCAAGATTGATGGCTTGTTGCAAGTTTTCAATAGCCTGCTCAACATTGCCTTGCAGAGCATAACAACTAGCTTTGTTGTACCAGGCTTGCTGAAGGTCAGGTTTAATCTCCAAGGCTTTGTCAAAGCTAATGAGCGCTTCCTCTAATCGTCCCAATTTCCTCAATACATTGCCCCGATTGTTCCAGGGTTCGGGAGAGTCTGGTCTAAATTCGATAACTTTGTTGAAACTAACGATCGCTTCCTCTAAGCGTCCCAATTTCCTTAGCGCATTACCTCGGTTGTACCAAGCTTCGTAATAGTCTGGTTTAAAGCCTATGGCTTTGTCGTAACTAGCGATTGCCTCTTCATCGCGCCTCAAGTCAGATAGCGCATTGCCTCGGTCATACCACGCTTCAGGGAAGTCTGGTTTAATTACGAGGGCTTGGTTGTAGCTAGCGATCGCATCTTCTTGGCATCTTAAGTTAGACAGCGCGACACCTCGGAGGCTCCAAGCTTCAGGAAAATCTGATTTAACTTGTATTGTTTGATCGAAGCTAGCGAGCGCCTCTTGATAACGCCCTAAATACAACAACGTAAGACCCCGGTTGTACCAAGCTTCCAGAAAGTCTGGTTTAATTTTGAGGGCTTGGTTGTAGCTAGTGATCGCATCTTCTAAGCATCCCATGCTGCATAAAGCAGCACCTTGATATATCCAAGCTTCAGGGAAATCCGGTTTAATTTGTGTAGCTTGAGCAAAGCTAGCCAGTGCTTGTTCTAAGTGTCCCAATCTCCACAGCAGAACACCGTGAATCAGCCAAACTTCGTGATTATCTTGTTTTAATTCTAGGGTTTTGTCGAAGCTAGTGATTGCCTCTTCATTGCGTCCTAAGCACAGTAGTGCAATGCTCCGGTTGTACCAATCTTCGTAGGAATTCGGTTGAATATCCAGCGTTTTCTCGAAGTTAGTAATCGTATCTTCATAGCGATCTAACTTAAGTAGTTTATTCCCCTTGCGATACGATGTATCATCTTTATCAGGTTTGATGTCCAGGAGTCTTTTACTACTAGCGATCGCTTCTTTATCTAAGAGAGCTAAACTCATTGGCTTATTTCTTCCATTCAAGTTTTGCCAAGTTGGTCATTTGAGCATTGATGGATTTGCCTTTCACCTACCCCTAATATCTCCTACGAAAGCCTGATATTGCTTATTCTTGGGCAGACAATCCCAATCTCGATCGGTGCAGGGGAGAAGAAAATGGTTTGTTTGAATTAATGCGATCGCATCCCCTTTCATCCTGATACAATCAAACCCTCCAGAGCGTGTTGAATGTCTTTCGTAAGCTCACCAACAGCTAGCCTCGCCCCCTGACGACTCGCATGATAGGCAGGGTAACGGTCTGATACTGATAGAGGCTGTCCTATCGTTAGTTGCACTTGTTGCTTACCCAAGCGAGGGCGATGGAAGGGGTTGCTTCCCTTAATCCGAGTCACCATATCCCACAACAGCAAAGTTGTCTCTGCAAACCGCTCGACTGTTGGTTTTTCAATAACATACTGTCCTGTTACTGAAACGAACGTTTCTACCAGTCGCATATGCCACATCCGCAGGTTTGCTTCCTCCGCTACTCGATTCGCTAATCCGCGTTCTAGAGGAGAAAGCGCTTTAACATTCTTCAGTTCTTCCCGATAGATATAATTCCAGCCAGCTTGCTCTAAACGACGGCAACGGTCAACCACACTTCCCCGTGATGGCAAGTTAAAATACGCCTCTGCTACCTGTAGTGCCGTGTTCTCCAAAGCCTGAAGACGAACTGCTAAAGCTTCGTTAGGACTTGCAGGTAAGGTATCGCCCTTCCTGGTTGGGATTTGATGATAAAACCGAGTGTAAAACTCCTCCATTAATGACAGTAAATGTTCGCCCAAACGATACAGCCGTTGATAGAGAGCGGCTTGAGTTGGTGAAAGGTGAGTGGGTAGGTTTGCACTTTCTACCTTTAACTCGGCTTCTGATAAACCACTCGCTGCTTCCAATTCACTCAAAAGCTTTTCTACAGCATTCCAAGGAGCATCAACATAACGATATTGAATCCCCACTGGCACAATCAATACTTGCTCAGAGCGTCCTGCCTTCAGCAAATCTTCAGCACACCAAAAGCCTAATTGAGCAATACCTGGCTCTAAAGCGCTGATAATCTCACTATGACCATTAACTGCTCCTTCGGGCGCGGCTGCCATTGGAAACTGACTATTAGCAAATAAGTCACGAGCCTTTCGCAAACCTGTCCAATCTGCCTTACCCCGATGGATGGGAGTGCCACCCAAGCGAGAATAGAGCCAACCGATATAAGAGCCTGCCCAGAGAGGAATCCCTCGGTCATAGATAAAATGGGCATGAATTGGGCGCTGTAACGATACACCCTGTTCTCTAGCGACTTGTGGCACCAGCCGCCAAAGTAAATGAGTCATGCAGAAGGGGTCATCAACGCTGGGATGGCGAAAGGCAAGCAAGAAGCGGATTTTACCGTCCTGAAACTGGCGATACAGATCGACTAAAGCTTCGACGTTGTTTGCCTCAATTTGGCTGATTGAAGTTTGCGATCGCATCCAGCTAGGCGATACCTGTTGAGCGAGTCGTAAAACTAAGGGATTAAAAGCTGGTGGAATGAATTCTAGGGAAGGCTGAGCGTGGATAATCGAATCGGGCAAGGTCGTTTTCTCCTGAATAAGCGATCTATGCTAGCGCAGCAGCGTTGACACAGATTTTAAATTTCACAAAAACAACGATTATCCAGACAGGCTACGGTTGTGTGAAGCTGGTACCGATACATATCACTTATTTGCACACAGCAACCCAAACCGAATCAACCCGCGACGATAGCCTCGACTCATTAAACTGAGGGAAAGGGCAGCCTGAATTGTACTCCAACCGCTTTGGAGCAAGCCGAAAATCGCTTGAGGCTCAAAGGTGGAATCAATCACGATATCCCAAAATGGTGCAACGGCATCCGACCAATCTGCTGTGCGAATATTTTGGAAGGGGAGATGATGTGCAATTGCTTCATACTCCGGTAGCGAAATTACATAAGGTAAGCAGTAAACTCGGTAAATTTCCGCTAAGTGCTGCTGTTCATCTATCGTTAGTTGTCCTGTTGCTGGCGTTATCGGGCGATGACACCAGGTTGCCATTAAGAACGTCCCGCCTGGTTTAAGTACCCGATAGCACTCTGCCAAGAATTTCTCCTTGTCGGGCATATGTTCCCCACTTTCCATCGACCAGACAAAATCAAATGTCTCATCAGCAAAAGGCATATCCAGGGCATCGGCAACCTGAAATTGAACGGCTGCTGCCAACCCTGCTTCTTCTGCTCGTTCAGTTGCTCTCGATGCTTGTACTGGACTTAGCGTAATCCCGGTAGCACGGGCATTAAACTTCTGGGCCAGGTAAAGGGAACTACCGCCAATGCCACAGCCGACATCGATAATTTGCTCAGCTTGCCTTACCTCCGCCCACTTCAGCAGTTCTTCAATCAGGTCAATTTGTGCCTGTCGGCGGTCTTTCTTCTCGTTACCAGTTGCACCGTAGTAGCCGTGATGCATGTGTTCGCCCCAAACCTGTTCCCACAAACCGGAAGAAGCGTCATAAAATTGTTGAATTTGACTCTGTATCGTTGATGTCATCCTTGACTCCTAAGATTTCACTCAAAGTAATCTAAAATCGCTGTTTAATCCTATCGTTGCCCTTATCCACATCCATCCATGACCATCTCGCGAACTGTTTGCCTGGGATTCCTTGCGCTGATTACTGTCGGGACACTTTTACTGATGATGCCTTTTTCCGCTAGTACTGGGACGTGGATTCCCCCACTGGTGGCTTTGTTCACAGCGACTTCTGCTGTCTGTGTCACGGGTTTATCGGTTGTAGACCCTGGAAGCTATTTTTCTTTCTGGGGTCAGTTTCTGATTGCTGCTCTTGTTCAGATTGGCGGGTTGGGCTATATGACAACAACAACCTTTCTTATCCTACTCGTGGCACGTCGGTTTGACTTAAGGCATAAAATAGCAATTCAACAAGATTTGGATCGACCCGGTTTACAGGGCAGTACACTAATAATCCGCTCGATTGTAGCAACAACGCTACTTTTTGAAATTACAGGAGTTTTTCTACTTCTACCTGTATTTGTTCCAGATTTTGGTTGGCAACGTGGATTATGGTTTGCTATTTTTCATAGCATTAATTCTTGGAATAATGCAGGATTCGGTCTATTGAAAGATAACTTTATAAGCTATCAATCATCAATCTTACTAAATATTGTTGTTAGCGGATTAATTATATTTGGTGGTATTGGTTATCGAGTAATTTTTGAAATGTTTTTATGGTTGCGAGATCGCCTTCTGAATAAATCACGACGAATCGTATTTTCTCTAAACTTTAAAGTATCTATCAGTACGACACTCTTTCTTTTGGCTTTTGGCACTGTTGCCTTCTTCTTAACTGAACTCAACAATCCAGGAACTTTCGGTTCCATGAGTTTGGGAAATAAGCTCATGGCAGCTTGGTTTCAATCTGTTACTACTAGAACCGCAGGATTTAATACGATTGATTTTAGTAAAGTGACGACGACGGGTCTATTTCTTACTATTGGTCTTATGTTTATCGGAGCCAGTCCTGGGGGGACTGGGGGTGGAATAAAAACAACAACATTGCGAATTTTATTCTCTTGTACGAAGGCAATTTTGCAAGGGAAAGAAGAAGTTGAACTGTATCAGCGTCAAGTCCCCCTGTCGTTAATTTTGAAAGCAATTGGTGTTCTGGTTGGTTCAGTAACAACAGTAATTATTTCACTCGCTTTAATTTCCCTGACAGATCCAAAGTTTGATTTTATTCAACTCTTATTTGAAGTTGTATCAGCCTTTGCTACTGTGGGTTTGTCCACTGGTATTACAGCTAGCGTCTCAGCTTGGGCAAAGCTAGTTTTAATTGTGACAATGTATGTTGGACGAGTTGGTGTCTTACTACTAATGGCAGCTCTCCTCGGAGACCCTCGACCTAGCGCAATTCACTATCCAGAGGAGAATGTACTGGTAGGATAGTCTGCTAAATTTCGGTATAGACAAAGTACTCGAACCCATTGATATGCCCTAAGGTCTATCCTCAAAGGAAAGCAAATTCAGTATAGTCTGGATTAAGCTTAGTGGCTCAAGGTTCGTTGGGTGCCTAATTACACCTATTTAGAACAAAGGTATAAAGTGTGAATCTGTCTAATTTTGGATTTTTTCGCAGTCTACGTCGAGACAATCAGCAGTTTGCAGTTATCGGTTTAGGGCGTTTTGGTCGAGCTGTTTGCTCAACGTTGCACCGTCAGGGGTATGAAGTGCTTGGGATTGATGTTGATGAAAAGCGAGTCTCTCAATCCTTGACTGACCAAATTGTTGCCCATGCTGTGCAGTTGGACTCGACACAACCAGGGGCGCTGAAAGAAGCTGGGATTTTTGAATTTGATACAGTCATCATTGCAATTGGCAACTATTTACAAGAAAGCATTATTACTACGTTAAATGTGAAGGAATCGGGTGTCCCTAACGTTGTTGCCAAAGCCTCTTCAGAAGTCCACGGGAAGCTGTTGCAGCGAGTGGGTGCTGATCATGTTGTGTATCCAGAAAATGAGGCAGGTTGTGCCTTGGCGCGATCGCTTACAAGACCCGCAATCCTAGAACGTTTTGACCTTGACCCCAACAACAGTATTGTGGAAATCTTGGTGCCAGAAGAATTTCATGGCAAAACGGTTACAGAACTTCAACTCCGCTCTCGTTATGGCTTGAATCTCCTGGCAATTGGTCAAGATGACAAGTTTGAGATTAACCCCGACCCAAACAAGCGTTTACACAAAGGTATGGTGATGGTTGTGATTGGCTGCAACCGAGATATTGATCGCTTACCGATTTGATGGACTTTTCTGGCTAGGGGCAAGGAAGGGGGATATATCAGGTAGCCTATTAGGCTGTCCTGTAGAGGGTTGCATGGGCTGGCTTCTCAAGGGAGTTGTTGGTGTTGTCGTGGGTGCTGTAGACGGTTGCCTCAGTTGATTTCTTGAGGGAGTTGTTGGCGTTGTCGCAGGTACCGCTTGGGTTGGTGCGAGTTGCCGAACATATTGGTCAACCTCACTGCTTCTTTGTAAGTTACCTTCCTGACTAAACAGATTTCTGGCTTCCATCAGATAGGAAATTGCTTCCTCTCGCCGTTGAGCTTGATCTAGCGATACACCTAAGCTGTAGTACGCTTCTGATAAGCTGGGGTCGAGACGAATTGCTTCCTGATATGCCGCGATCGCTTCTGGGTACCTTTCAGCTCGTTGTAGTGCTACCCCAATGTTGTAGTGTGTTAGAGCGTTACCTGGCTCAAGTTGGGTAGCGGTTCGTAGAGCGGTTACAGCGTCCTCGTACTTACCCATTTGGGTCAAAGCCGCTCCTACACGTTGGTAAGCCTCAACGTTGTTAGGTTCCAGGCGCGTTACTTCCTGAAAACGAGCGCCTGCTGCTGCCGTCTCACCTTGTTGGGCCAAGATTAAACCGAGTTGGTACTGAGCCTGAGCCGATTTCGGGTCAATCTCGGTTGCAGCTTGCATCGCTACTTCAGCTTCTTCCAAGCGGTTTTGCTCAAATAGCAATAGACCTAACTGGTATTGAGCTTCAACTAATTTTGGATTGCTCTCCACGGCTTGTTGAAATGCTGTAATCGCAGGTTCGCTTTGACCTTGTTTTGCCAAAAGCAGTCCTAAATTATACTGAGCGACATCAAAGTTGGGGTCTGCGCTAACGGCTTGGCTGTACTCATTGAGCGCAGCTTGTGTATTCCCCTCTGACTCAAATATTACTCCCAGGTTATAGCGAGCAGGTGCCAAGGTCGGATTGAGGGAGAGTGCTTGTTGGTACTGGGCGATCGCTTCCTCGGTGTTACCCTGCCGATACAAGCTCAAACCCAGGTTGTAGTGAGCCTCTGCCATATTTGGGTCAAGCCCAATCGCAAGTCGGTACTGTTCAGCCGCTTGCTGGTATTGTCCCTGCTGGAACAGCGTATTCCCCAACAAATAACGTGCCATCGGAATAAACGGGTCAGATGTCAGCGCTTTCTGAAAAGCTCGCTCTGCCGCGTTGAATTCACTGCGAGTATATTGTGTTACGCCTTGTTGAAAGTAAGTCGCCGCCTCCAAATCTTCAGTATATAAACCTTCAACTAGCTGCTTCGTGCGCGTCTGCGGTTGCACACCAGCAAAGGCATGATGAGGCATTGTTAAACCGAGACTAAGAATCGCGGCGGCAAACAATGATATTTGTTTAGAGTGTTTGGACATGGTAGAAGACCGTCCTCGGTGGCTATCAGCTATGAGATATCAGCTTTTTATCCAGATTTGAATCTGTCTAAAGAGTTGTTAGTTGTTGGTTGTTCGTTATTGGTTATTAGTTTTTAGTAGAAAAAGATGACTAAAGGACTAATCATCTAGTTCCCGCTGTTTTGAAATTAGGTAGGGGAAGCAGAGGAAGCCGGGGGAGAAGAATTTTCATTTCTTCGTTCGTGAGCTTTTGTCTCATAGTGTCTAACTTGCCAAACGTTGTCTAACAACTAACAACCAAAGACTAACAACCAAAGATTAAAGAGTAACAACTTTCCTGGATTCTGGCAAAATTAGCATGGCATCCCCAAAAGAATAAAAGCGATATTCATGTGCGATCGCTTCTTTGTACAAATCCAGCAAGCGCTCACGCCCGATCATTGCACTCACTAGCATCAACAAACTCGAACGGGGTAAGTGAAAATTCGTAATCAACCCGTCCACTGTCCGCCACTGGTAGCCGGGATAGATAAATAACTCTGTCTTGCCTCTAAAGGGTTGCAGTTCTCCACTGGCTGATGCACTCTCCAAAGCTCTTACTACCGTTGTTCCCACCGCAATGACTCGACCCCCTTTGGCTTGGGTTTCTCGAATCTGTTCCACTGTTGACTCGGATACCTCCACCCACTCACGATGCATTTTGTGAGCAGTGACATCATCCACTTCCACAGGTCGAAATGTCCCAACACCCACATGTAGAGTGATTGCTGTCTGCTGAATTCCCTGTTCCTGACACCGTTGTAAGAGTTCGTCAGTAAAGTGTAGCCCAGCCGTGGGTGCTGCGATCGCACCGTTGGTTTGAGCATAGATTGTTTGATACTGTTCCGGTGAGGCTTGGGTGTTTGTGATGTAAGGAGGGAGAGGAATCTGACCATATTGCTCCAACAACATCGCCAAAGACGCTCCTGTCGGAACATCAAACTGTAGAACACGTCCGTTAGTTGCCTCATCCCTTGCGACAACTGTGGCATTAAGTGTCGGGAGTGGGGGAGTTTCCCCATCGCTTAATTGGGTGGGGGTGGGGGATTGTGTTCTATCTGTGTTCGCTTCAAATAAAATTTTTGCCCCTGGTTTGAGACGCCTACCCGGTTTAACTAAAGCTAACCAACAGTTATCCTGCTGCTCCTCTAGCAGTAATACCTCCACAGGTGCCCCCGTAGATTTACAGCCATAAAGCCGTGCTGGGATAACGCGGGTATTATTCAGTACCAACAAGTCCCCCGATCGCAGCAAGTCGGGTAAGTTATGGAAGATGCTGTGAGTGTGGTGAGTTGGCGAATCAACGACAAGCAGACGCGAACTATCTCGTTGTGAGAGCGGTGTTTGAGCAATCCGCTCTTGTGGAAGCTCATAGTCATAGCTAGAAAGCAAGCCGTCTATCTCAGAGGCAAGAGGCGAGAGGTGAGAGGAACGAGAGGCACATTCAGTCTCTTGCCTAGTAATAGAGGTGTCCAGGTGTTGAGACTGGGCATCCAACGAGTCCGTGTCTTTGTCAATTCTTGTCATCCGTTATTCTACTGAGCGACTATCGCTCCATGAATCACTAAATTGGGTAGAGTCCCCTATCCAATATCGGGTGCTTTTCCCCTATCGCGTAGCAGTTCCTCTTGCAAGAATTAAGGTATAGCACTTCCTTGGACTCAAGCCAAGCATTTCTATGGATTACCTCTACTTCTTGGCGAATGCCAGTCTGACTTTACGAGTGGTTGAGTATCTAAACTCGATGCCCCAGCTACCCGTTCAATCGATGACGGTGATTCATCAGATTGACGGCTGGGTGATTAAGGTCAAAATGAACTGTCCTCTCACACCTCACCAGCATGGAAACTTCCGGGCGTACATGAACGAATTAGGGATTCCCTACGACCCCGAAATTCGTTTGCAAATGGCGCTTTGGAGCCTAGAGACAGGACAATCACCCATTGATGTTATGCGTCGCTACCAAGTCGCCGTCGTTTCTCATGGTTGTCCCGACAAGAGCGACATTGAAGCGTTTCGCCAACAGTTCACTATGGGCTTAGGATACTGCCCAGAGACTCTGGCTTAAGTAGCAATTCCAAGCACTTCAAGGCTTGGAACTGTACCTTCTAACCCAATCTACATTATCCAAAAGCAGGCGTACCCAGTAAGCTACGCTTGTTTATACAGATTCAGCGCCTATACAAAACAGAACTTTAGGAAAATTATTTCCCCTGTAGCGCCTCTGTTGTTCCTCTGGTTAACGAGAGCAACGGGGGTCAATTTTTGGACAGTACCCTTGTCTCTATCGCACTTCAGAACACTGTACAGGCTTCGTGTCAAGCCCACAGGACAGAATTAGGTTCGATCAAAGGCTGACTCAATGTAGTCATGCAAGCAAAGCCGATATCCTGCGACTTGTACAGGTTGACCGAGTTGTACCTGTGGAAATGCGATCGCTTTATCAATTGTTGATGAGGCAGAGGTATCGGTTTCATCACGACGTAGACGAGGAGATAGGCGCTGGCAGCTAACAAGAGCAACATCAAACTGACAGGGACGGTTAGCTAAATCTGGATGTTCTGCGAGAAATAGCTGAGCTGTTTGCCAGAGTTTAGCTTGTTTTGAGGGCGTAATCGCTAACAGACCATCAGCATCCCAGTTCCTCTGACTGCGGGTTTTGACCTCGACAAATGATAAGAACGAGTGAGAGGGTAAAAAGGTTTTTGCTTTGGCAGGGCTTTTGCGATCGCGTGAAGACTTCTCCCCTCCTTCAATTGGGTGTCGTTGCACAATCAAGTCGATTTCTCCCCAACGGCAATGCCAACGATGATGTAAGACGACTCCATTCTGAGTTTGTAACCACCAAGCCACTAGCCGTTCTCCCAATTCGCCTATAGTAAGCGTTTGGTTTGCGGGCATTGGAGTGTGGTCAGCCCATAGATTCACGGCTCTTCCTTACTGGTAAGATTAGTGTAGTCATTCATTAACAATTTTTGTCAAAAGTAAGGCTTTTTGTGCCTCAAAACAGTATGATTTGTCGGCAACGTCTGTGTCTTCCAGCTATTTTGTCTAGTTTAGTTCTCTTCTTGGTGGCTAGTGCCTGGATGTTCACTAGCTTCACTTCCCCTGTTCTAGCTGAAGATTACAACAGAGAAAGTTTAGTTGGTGCAGATTTCTCAGGTCGTGTACTAACCGACGATAGTTTTACTAAAGCAAATCTCCGTAACAGCAACCTCAGCCATACAGATTTAGAAGGGGTGAGTTTCTTTAGTGCCAATCTAGAATCCGCTAACTTAGAGGGAGCTAACCTCCGTAATGCGACTCTAGACACTGCCCGCTTAACCAACGCCAATTTGAAGAATGCTGTCCTGGAAGGAGCTTTTGCCTTTAACACCAAGTTTGATGGGGCAAATATTGAAGGGGCGGATTTTACAGATGTTCTGTTTCGTCAGGATGTCCAAAAACAACTCTGCAAAGTCGCTACTGGTACTAACCCCACAACTGGGCGCGAAACTCGTGAAACGCTATTTTGTGATTAGTGGTTAAAGGTTTTTACTTCAACCTCTCCAATCTGCTAACTCTTCGACTCTACTTAAGCTGTCGCACTTCCAATAATGTCTGATAGGTTGAACTGACGGAGTTGGTCTAGTTCCAGGATTCGCTGAGTAACGGCGTATAGTTCCTGCCAGTAATACTCTCTGCGTTTTAAATCAGTGGAGGGGTCTAGCTTTTGCCACTGCTCAAGACAATAACGCCGATGTTTTTCACAGGATACTTTCTCAAGACAAGCCGCTGCTGCCCGAATCAGTAGTGGCGCACGAACAAGGTCTTCTTGCCGCCTCTCGTCTAAATGGAAGAGATGGGCAACAGCCGCAATCTCATCGGGAAATTCAAGACTGCGGTCTTGCAACAATGAAATCAATGGGTCAGGTGTATCGTTGTACAATCGCGCAGGCACTGCCGCCAAGGCAAATCGCTCATGCGCTTGCAGTTCTAAAATTTGCTGCCACAAAAAGCGGTGATGCGAGAGGCTAAAGAGCAAATCTTGCGCTTCCAGGGTGTCGATAATTGTTTGTCGGTATTCTGGACAGTGGAGATAGATGCGTAAAAGTAAGGCTTCTGCTTGTTCTAAAAGGTTGCGTTCAGAAGAATCTTTTAGTGGTGGAAGAGAATTATTTACCTTTTTACCAGGTCGCCCTTGTCTCTTGATTTGAGAAAATAGATATTCAACTCGCAGAGGTACGAGTCGATCATCACCTCGGCTAAGCACTTCTCCACAGTGGCGGACGTAATGAGCGCGTGCATCATTGTTGTCAATTTTGCTAAGTAACTTCACCATTTGCTCAGCCACTTGCTGAAATTGATTTGCCTGCTTAAGATCTTTACCAATCAGGAGTTGGTTTATCTGCCAATCAATCCATAAGGAAGCGCTCTGTAGATGTTTCCGATATTTTTCAGCAGCGTCACGATAGCCTTTGAGAAACTCATCGGCATCTTTACCATCTGGCAGATTAAGAACCCGTAGCTGAACTTGCCCTTGGTATGCCAGGTTAGCAATTTCCCCGATCGCTCTTATAGAAGCGTTGGTTCCAGCCGCATCAGCATCGAAGTTTAGGACAATCTGCTTTGATTCGGTGTAGCGTAGGAGTTGCCGCACTTGACCTAAACTCAGAGCAGTACCCATCGAGGCAACAACGTTGCTAATTCCTGCCGCATGAAGGGCGATCGCATCGAAATACCCTTCCACAACTACAGCTTGGTCTTGCTTGCTAATCGAGTCACGCGCTTTATCGAGAGCAAAGAGAGTTTTCCCTTTATCAAATAGCTCAGTTTCCGGTGAGTTGAGATACTTCGGTTGCTCATCCCCCAAACTCCTCCCCCCGAAGCCAATCACTCGTCCTTGGGTATCACGAATTGGAATGATTAAGCGATCGCGGAACCGATCATAATAACCATTTCCCTCCTTTCGAGGCACAATCAATCCCGCTTGCTCTACCTGTTGCACAGGCTTCCCTTTCTGTTCAACCAGGTACTTATAGATGGTTGCCCAACCAGCCGGCGCATACCCTAGTTGGAACTGTTGAATCGTTTCCTCTGTTAAACCCCTCGTCTGCTGCAAATAGGTGAGGGCGTGTTGTCCTAGTGGTTGTTGCAGTACGTGCTTGTAGAACTCAGTTGCGATCGCCAGAATCTCATACAGTTGCTCCCTCAGTGATAGTTGACGCTGCAATTCCTGGCGTTGTTCTGGTTCTAGGGTTTGAACTGATACCTGATAGCGCCGTGCTAAATCCAGCACAACATCACTAAAAGAACGCTTTCCCACCTCCATCAAAAACTTGATCGCCGTTCCACCCGCATTACAGCCAAAGCAGTAGTACAACTGCTTCGTTGGACTCACGCTGAAGCTGGGTGACTTTTCGTCATGGAATGGGCATAAGCCAATATAGTCTTTACCACGCTTGCGTAAAACAACGTGTTCGGAGACAACATCAACAATGTCAGCCCGTTGCTTGACTTCCTCAACTGTGTCCGGATGGAGGCGAGGGATTTCCACTCTTACGATCTAAGTATTTGTATAAGTTATTCTAATTTAAACGAATATTCATAGTCTCCAGTCCTAGAATACTAAGGGATAGCGTAAGGAGGTGCGTCTTGACACTCTGCGGTCTAAAGACACGCAGATTCTTTAGAAGAAGAAAAGACTCTATAGTCAATTCTTGAACCATACTCACCCTCATTGCTTTCACCATTCATTCATGTCAAGTATTTATGCAATACAATGTCACCAATTCGATGGTTAGACGAGAGCTTTCTGCATCAAGGCGGTGTCAATTGCCACTAGACTCTCCGGATTGCTCCATTGAGCTTGCCTATATTCACACTCACCCTAGAAGTTTTACCTCAAGCAGGTTTCAGCTTGAGAACCCGCTACTTCTATTCCGTTGTCTTGGTTCGTTTTATAGCTTCCCAATTTGCGTTCATTTTAGACCCCTGACGTTACTGCAAACCTTGCAGTGAAGTATCTCACGCGGAAGTGCCTACCGACTGGTTAACGGCGCAGTGATTGGTTCATTGCTAACAATAATTATATCAGTTTGTAGGCGGTTAAAACCGCTAATTCCGTTTCCACTCGCGTGCTGAAGCTACGTGGTTTCCACGTTTTAGGAGTTCATAATGAAGTGTTCAGACCAAATCTGCCGACGTGGGTTAAATAAGGGGGTTTCTTTTCCTAGAACAGCAATGCCTACCCGACCAGATTTGCGATCGCGTTTCGGTCAATCTGTGCCACTACATAGGCGATCTCATCTGCTTACAGAAAGCAAGCCTATAGCCTGTAGTAAGATTCGGTACGATAGGGCGAAGCGAAGGTAGCTTATGGCTTATACTCCATCAAGATTCCTGACTTTTGAGGAATTTCTGAATCAGTACGGTAACAACCCACGCTACGAACTTGCTGATGGAGAACTCATAGATATGGAACCTACGGGACATCACGAAGCGGTTGGGGGGAAGCTGGCAACAAAAATTAGTGTTGAGATTGAGCGGCAGAACTTACCTTGGCTGATTCCTAGAACTTGCATCGTGAGTCCTTTTGCGAATGAAGCCACTGCGCGTCGTCCTGATGTTGTCATCCTTGATGAAACAGTGCTATCAAACGAACCACTTTGGAGTCGAGAACCTGTAATTACGCTGGGGCGTTCCATTAAGCTGGTCGTTGAGGTTGTCAGCACTAACTGGGAAACGGATTATGCTCGTAAAGTCGAGGAGTATGCTCTATTCGGTATTCCTGAATATTGGATTGTGGATTACAAGGGACTCGGCGGGATTGAGTTTATCGGTAGACCGAAGCAGCCAACGTTTACAGTTTGTCGGCTTGTGGGTGAGGATTATCAAAAACAACGGTACCGACTGGGAGAAGCGATCGCTTCAGAGCATTTGCCAGAGTTGCGTTTGCAGTTAGATGATGTGATGCCTCGGTAGGAAATAGTAGACTAGCCATTATGAAGTGGTTGAGTAAGCCGCTATGCACTCTCAAAGCTCATCTGGATTAACGCCCATTGAACGCAATCTCTCTGCCAATCGCTCAACTTTAGATTGAGCTAATTCCTTTTGCTGTCGTTCTTGCTCTCTTTGTCTTTCTAGTTCCACATAGGTTAAAAACTTCTGCCCATCCGGTCGATAAATTTCTAATTCTGCTGACGATAATTCAAACCGTATCCCCAAACGTGGACTTACCCAACCTGCCATCGACTCAATCTCCGTGAGTTCCGCACCAGAGCGCTGCCAGCCAGTTAAATCAATGTTGTCAGGGTCATAAATGTAATATTCTTCCACACCATAACGTTCGTAGAATCTCAGTTTCCTGACCATCTCACCTAAGCGATTTCCTGGAGAAAGCACTTCAAAAACAACTTGAGGAGGGATATTATCTTCTTGCCATTGTTGATAAGAACCTCTATCTCCTTTTGGTCTGCCAAAAACTACCATGACATCAGGAGCCAATCGAATTTTGTTATCTCCCTCAACGGGATACCAAAGTAAATCTCCAGCGACGAAGATATCAGCATTATCTTTGAACAGAGCGTCTAGCCCTCCTTGAATTGTTGTAATGCAGCGAAACTGCTTGGTGTTGTCTGCCATCGGCTGTCCGTCGCTGTCAGGGTAAACGATCACTGGTTCGGCAGAAGGTTGAACTGATGCTGTCATTGGGATGTCTCCGTTTTAACCCTACTACGCTCGACGATAGCAAGGTGACACTTTTTCGGAGTACGGCTGAAGGCTAGAAAATGAATTGCAGCAAAACTTTACACGACTCTCAGACTAGACTTGTCTCCAGGGGTATGCCCTCTGATAGACTTGAAAACTGGAACAGCCAGAAAAAACGTCGCAAAATCAAGCATTTGGGAGAACGGGTGTCGTGGAAAATACATTAGGTTTAGAAATTATTGAAGTTGTCGAACAAGCCGCGATCGCCAGCGCCAGGTGGATGGGCAAAGGCGAAAAAAACACAGCCGACCAAGTGGCTGTGGAAGCGATGCGGGAACGGATGAACAAAATCTATATGCGGGGTCGCATCGTCATTGGAGAAGGGGAGCGAGATGACGCTCCGATGCTCTACATTGGCGAAGAAGTCGGCATCTGCACCCGTGAGGATGCCAAAGCCTACTGCAACCCAGACGAGCTAGTTGAGATTGATATTGCGGTTGACCCCTGCGAAGGCACCAACTTGGTCGCCTATGGACAGAACGGTTCAATGGCAGTGCTAGCCATTGCCGAGAAAGGTGGTTTGTTTGCTGCTCCTGACTTCTACATGAAGAAGCTAGCCGCACCACCAC
Source organism: Microcoleus sp. FACHB-SPT15 (assembly GCF_014849525.1). Taxonomy (NCBI): domain Bacteria; kingdom Bacillati; phylum Cyanobacteriota; class Cyanophyceae; order Oscillatoriales; family Microcoleaceae; genus Microcoleus; species Microcoleus sp. FACHB-SPT15. Next base: position 96,152 of record NZ_JACJNU010000021.1, read on the forward strand.
AAGCGAAAGGTCATGTCGATATCAACAAGTCGGCAACCGAAAACCTAAAAATTCTCTCCGAGTGCCTGGAGCGCTCGATTGAGGAATTGGTGGTAGTCGTCATGAAGCGGGAGCGTCACGACGACCTGATTAAGGAAATTCGCCAAGCTGGGGCAAGAGTTCGACTGATCAGCGATGGAGACGTTTCTGCTGCGATTTCCTGCGGCTTTGCGGGCACTAATATCCATGCCTTGATGGGTATTGGGGCTGCACCCGAAGGCGTTATCTCAGCAGCAGCGATGCGCTGTTTAGGTGGACACTTCCAAGGTCAATTAATCTATGACCCTGCGATCGTGAAAACGGGTCTGATTGGCGAAAGCAAAGAAAGCAACCTTGAGCGGCTCAGCTCAATGGGGATTAACGACCCAGATAAGGTTTACAACGATGACGAGCTAGCATCGGGTAAGACCGTGCTGTTTGCCGCTTGTGGTATTACCCCTGGAACCCTCATGGAAGGTGTCCGGTTCTTCCACGGTGGTGCGCGGACTCAGAGCTTGGTCATCTCCAATCAGTCACAGACGGCTCGGTTTGTGGACACAATTCATATGTTCGATCAGCCAAAGACCCTACAACTGAGGTAGGAGCAACGCCGAATCATAGATACTAACTGAATCGCTCTTATCTAGCAGCAGTTAGTAGAAAGCCAGAGTATAAGCGATCGCCCTCATCTCCTCTAGCTGAACCAAGAAAGGCAGAGGGTAGAGAGCAAAAGGCAGAAGGCTTTTATGGATTTATCCCGGTGCCGATGCTACGAGCATAGGAGCGACGGATTGTAGCCAAGGGTTTCAATCCCCGTTTGAACGGAACATAAAAGCCCTCTACTTCCTGCCTTCTGCCTTCCCTTGAATGATTATCTTCACAGGTGCTACCGCCCCTAAAGAGTGCGGAAGCCTGAGTCAATGATCAAAAATTGGGGATTGAGGAGAATTGTGTACCGTGCAGGTTGTTAGGCTAGGAATAGTTTCAACCCGTGAATCTATCACTACAAAGAACCTTGCCTATTCCCAACGGTCATACTTGAAGCGATGTGCAACTTTTGATTAGCCCCCCTTTCAGGGGAAAAGAGGGATGAAGACATAAATTGTCTAGCCTTAGCTTCCTCCTTTGCCCCGGAAAATGGGAAATCAAAATTCTAAAGTTGCACATCGCCCGTACTCTGGTTTAATTAAACGATATTTTCTAAATACTTCATTTTCTAGGGAAATCGGGTCTTAACCTCTGATAATTAGACAGGTTGCAACCATCCCTGAGTCTCTTTACAAACATCGTGATATCTGACCGAAAAGACGACAAATAGTTGGAGAACACATGAATATCGCAGTCGTAGGTCTAAGCCACAAGACAGCGCCAGTTGAAGTTCGGGAAAAACTGAGCATTCAAGAAGCGAAGATGGAAAGTGTCGTACAGCAGCTATGTAGCTATCCTCACATTGAAGAGGTAGCAATACTCAGCACCTGTAACCGCTTGGAAATCTATGTTGTTGCGACGGAAACTGAAGCAGGAGTTCGAGAACTAAGCCAGTTTCTCTCAGAACTGGGTCAACTTCCCTTACACCAGTTGCGACAACACCTGTTTGTCCTGTTGCATCAGGATGCAGTAATGCACCTAATGCGAGTTGCCGCTGGTCTTGATAGCTTAGTGCTAGGGGAAGGACAGATTCTAGCGCAGGTCAAACACACCCACAAATTGGGTCAACAGTACAACGGCATTGGTAGACTGCTCAACCGACTCTTTAAACAAGCAATAACCGCAGGCAAGCGAGTCCGCACAGAAACTAGCATTGGGACAGGTGCTGTCTCGATCAGCTCGGCTGCTGTAGAATTGGCTCAGATCAAAGCCCAAAACTTAGCGGCTTGCCGAGTTGCGATTTTGGGTGCTGGCAAGATGTCACGCTTGCTGGTGCAACACCTGCTATCCAAAGGTGCTGTTAATATTTCAATTTTGAATCGTTCTCAGGCACGATCTGAGGAATTAGCCCGACAGTTTGCCAATGCCAATCTAGAACTGCACTCGCTTTCGGATATGATGCGAGTAATTGCGGAGTCAGATTTGGTGTTTACCAGTACGGCAGCGACAGAACCATTACTCGATCGCGCAAAACTCGAAGCTGTCCTGGAGCCAAATCGACCAGTAATGTTATTTGATATCTCTGTGCCTCGAAATGTTGCCGCAGACGTCAATGAGCTAGACAATGTTCAAGCCTTCAACGTTGACGATTTAAAAGCTGTTGTTGCCCAAAACCAAGAAAGCCGTCGTCAGATGGCACTGGAAGCAGAAGTACTTTTGGACGAAGAAGTTGAAGCCTTTGAAGTGTGGTGGCGATCGCTTGAAACCGTAACCACGATTAGCTGCCTGAGAGACAAAATTGAAACAATTCGTGAGCAAGAGCTAGAAAAAGCCTTATCACGTCTGGGAACAGAATTTGCTGAAAAACATCAAGAGGTCATCGAAGCCCTAACACGGGGTATTGTGAATAAAATTCTCCATGACCCGATGGTGCAATTACGTGCCCAGCAAGACATTGAGGCAAGACGCCTCGCTATGCAATCGCTGCAAATGCTCTTCAACTTGGATAAAGGCGAACAATTTAGCTAAGGAAGTAGGAAGATGGGGTGATAGGAAGGTAGGAAGTTAATATATAGCCCTTCTCGATTGGATGCGGTACACTCTGACCTCTCTGGAAAACCTCTCTCCTACTCTTGAGTGAGGCTTTGATTCTTACTCCCCTTCTCGATTCTGGGAAGGGGTTGGGGGTTAGGTTTTTCTGATGTACACGCGCGTAACTGAGAACTGCTATACATAAACTTTGGGAGTTTTTCACTCATCACCCCACCCCCTCATCACCCTATTATTGAGGGAATTTATTAGAAACTTGTGTTGAAAGCTCCCTTCAGTTAATGCTCAAACGGTTCTGGAAGCATAGTTTTCGTTCAATTGTCTTACTACTAGGACTCGCATTGTCTTGGGACTTGCTGTCTCACCTACTAGCAGAAATCCTATGGTTTCAGGAAGTTGGCTATCAAGCTGCATTTCTCAGACGCTTAGAAACCCAATTTGGTCTGTGGGTACTTGTTGCTAGTATCTCGGCTGGATTTTTACTCGGTAACTTGTATCTCGCCAACCGACTTAAATATCCCAAAGAAAGTCCTCTAGGGATTGAACACTCAGATATTGCCCAAGAAATACGGGTTGGACGAAATAGAGCAAACTTGTCAAGAAGAATCCAAAACTCCGACTCGATCACTCCTCGTCAGGGTGGTGGAGTCATCCATTCAAAACTTAGGACAGAAAACGAGGCAATACCCCGACCAATCGGGACGAACAGAGGATTACAACTTCCACAAAAGGCTTCTGACACTTCAGCTACCCTAAGGTTGCGATCGCTTTTGCCAGTTGTGTTGTTGCTCAGTGTAGTCGTAGGGTTGATGTTGCTGCACTACGGCAAAATCGCCCTTTCGCTTTGGCATCCTCATTTAGAAACACGCTCAATTGCGTCTGTAGCGGCTGCAACGCCACCGATACCATCCTCCTTTGATTTGGGAGCCATACAACAATTACTACAACCCTTATTAGCAGAAATTTTGCAACTAGGCGTACTGACAGCGGTTGTGGTTGCACTGATTGTCCAGCCTCAGTTTTGGTTGACGGCAATAGCTGCTGTACTTTCTTTGTTTTGGTCGCTGCTTCTCTCTGGACAGTGGGGCAAGATTTTGCAGTATTTCTATCCCACTTCCTTCAACACCAAAGAGCCACTATTTGGCAATGATATTAGCTTCTATATCTTCAAATTTCCCGTATGGCAGCTATTGGACTTTTGGTTAGGGGGACTGTTTGTCTTTGGTCTAATCGCCGTCACACTGATTTATTTACTCTCGGCTGATAGCTTCTCTGAGGGTAAGTTTCCTGGTTTTTCTCAAAGTCAGTTGCGCCACTTGTACGGGTTAGGTAGCACTGTCGCAGCAAGCGTTGCTCTTCACTATTGGCTTTCACGTTATGAATTACTCTATTCCACCATTGGGGTTATCTATGGGGCAAGCTACACCGCCATCAATGCCCAATTACCAGCCAATACAGCTTTGAGTGTCGCGGCGGGTGCGATCGCAATTTTCTTGCTGCTGCAAACGATTTTCTGGTTTAGATACCGCAAGACAAGCGGTAAGACAGCATTAATCCTATTAGGACTGTACTTGGCGATGGTCGGACTAGTTGGTGTAGCTGTCCCTGCTGCTGTGCAACGCTTTGCTGTCCAACCGAATGAACTGGCGCGAGAACAACCCTATATTCAACGGAGTATTGCCCTCACACGAGCAGCCTTTGAACTAGAGAGTATTAACGTTGAAACCTTTAACCCCGAAGGTGAACTCACGAACGCGGATTTAGAAGAGAATGACCTAACGATTCGCAATATCCGCCTTTGGGACGAACGCCCTCTTTTAGAAACTAACCGCCAACTGCAACAAATTCGCCTCTACTACAGGTTTCCTGACGCTGATATTGACCGATATACTCTCAAGGTTGAGCCAGTCGCCAGTGGTACAGAACAACCAACTCCGGACAACGGACAACCGACAAACACTGAAAAGCAACAAGTCCTTATTGCTGCGCGTGAGTTAGACTATAATGCTGTTCCTCAACAGGCAAAGACTTGGGTAAATAAACACTTAATTTATACCCACGGCTTTGGTTTTACCCTAAGTCCTGTTAATACGGTAGGTCCTGGTGGATTGCCAGACTACTTTGTCAAAGATATTGGTACGGGTGCTGATGAGACTAGTACCTTAACAACGTCGAGTGAACGCATTCGAGAAAGTATTCCGATTGGAAAGCCTCGGATTTACTACGGCGAAATTACTAACACCTATGTGATGTCGTCAACAACAACTAGGGAGTTGGATTATCCCAGTGGCGATGAAAATATCTACAACACCTACGACGGTAAGGGTGGTGTGCGCTTAAATTCCCAGTGGCGACGGTTGCTGTTTGCTCAGTATCTCAAAGACTGGCAGATGCTGCTGACTGGCAATATTTCTTCTGAGAGTAAACTCTTATTCCGTCGTAACATTAACCAGCGCATTCGTGCGATCGCACCTTTTTTACGCTACGACCACGATCCGTATTTGGTAGTCGCTGATGCTAGTGAGGAAAAAACAGAGAACTACCTTTACTGGATTGTTGATGCCTACACAACAAGCGATCGCTATCCCTATTCCGACCCTGGCAAGAACGAATTTAACTATATCCGCGATTCAGTCAAAGTCGTCATTGATGCCTATCACGGTGACGTGAATTTCTACGTCGCTGACCCCCAAGACCCGATTATTAAGACCTGGGCGGCTGTTTTTCCCAAACTATTCAAACCCTTAGATGCGATGCCAACTGCATTACGCAGCCATATTCGGTATCCACAAGACTTTTTTAGCATTCAATCCGAGCGATTGCTGACTTACCATATGACCGACCCGCAGGTGTTCTACAACCGGGAAGACCAATGGCAAGTTCCCCAGGAGATTTATGGTGGTGAACCGCGAGCGGTAGAGCCATATTATTTGATAATGAAGCTGCCAGCTGCTGACTCAGAAGAATTTATCCTGCTCCTACCCTTCACACCAACTCAACGTACAAACTTAATTGCTTGGTTAGCTGGACGTTCTGATGGTGAGAACTATGGCAGGCTATTACTTTACCAGTTCCCTAAACAGCAGTTGGTTTACGGCCAAGAACAAATCGAAGCTTTGATTAATCAAGACCCAGTGATATCTCAACAGATTTCGCTATGGAATCGCCAAGGCTCACGGGCGCTTCAGGGGAATCTTTTAGTGATTCCGATTGAGCGATCGCTTCTTTATGTCGAACCTCTCTATCTAGAAGCTGAACAGAATAGCTTACCAACTTTAGTACGGGTGATTGTGGTTTACGAAAATCGGATTGTTATGGCCCAAACTCTTGATCAAGCCCTCCAAGCCATCTTCCAGCCAGACCAACAGTCAACACCTGCAATCGTCCGCCCAGTTGAGGAACCGGCTCTACCTTAGCCCTCTCCTAAGAAATAGCAATGTTTCTTGAAAGAGGGATACTATGACTGCAAAGAACTCTGAGTGGGAATTGGTCCCCGTGTCTGCGCTGTTAAAGACTCAATCACCCCAAATTGCTGTGTGCGAATGTTGCTAAAGGCAGGATTGGTGTTCAGCGCAGCCACAATAGGGCTTTCCAGATAGTGAGTCACAGCTTGAGTGCTTTCAAAGCAGTAAACGCCGCCTGCTGTTTGTTCTGCCTCATTGAAAATCCAAACCTTCCAAATCAGACCCGGAATGGCGGTGATCGCTTCGGCTGCCGGGGCGCAGGCGGTCGTGAATTGGGCTTTAGCCCTCTTCTGTCACTCTCCGAAATACGAAGTAACAAGAAAGCCAAACTATCCATCAGGAAAAAAAGGTTGAAATTGATTCATGGCATGAATTAACTCGTGAAAGCCGAGCAAC
>NZ_JACJNU010000022.1:0-75042 GCF_014849525.1 Microcoleus sp. FACHB-SPT15
GTTGCTCGGCTTTCACGAGTTAATTCATGCCATGAATCAATTTCAACCTTTTTTTCCTGATGGATAGTTTGGCTTTCTTGTTACTTCGTATTTCGGAGAGTGACAGAAGAGGGATATAAGTCCTAAGAAACACATTTTAGTGAGATCGCAGCTCATTCGTAGCTTGGATTGACGAAGGAAACGCATAACCAAGCGTCAAATTTCCAAATTCTTGAGAATTCCCGAATCACCAATCAGCAGTTTTGTTGAGAAACTGTGCCATTCTCTCGACAGCAGCTTCCAAAATTTCTGGTTCTTGCACCAGAGCAAAGCGGACATACCCTTCCCCAGCTTTACCAAAACCCGCTCCCGGCAAAGCTGCAACACCAGTCTTTTCTACTAGCTGAATACAAAATTTCATTGAGTTTTGCTGCCAAGGTTCTGGTAACTTTGCCCAAATATACATCGTTGCGGCTGGGGTAGGAACCTGCCAACCAATTCGGTGTAGTGCCTTGATGAACGTATCCCGCCGCTTACGGAAAATATCCACAGAGGCATTAACACCGTCTTGAGGTCCCTGCAAAGCTGCGATCGCACCTTTTAAAATTCCCTGGTACTGGTTAAAGTCAATTGCGGCTTTCACCTGCCGCAATGCCAGAATTAGTTGGGCGTTCCCGATCGCATAACCAATCCGAAATCCACCAAGATTGTAGGATTTGGAAAACGTAAAAAACTCGATTGAGACTTCTTTATCCGGGTCAGCTTGCAAAACTGAGGGGGCAAGTGATTGGGTTTGCTGACTTTCTATGCCATCTTCCGGAAACACCAAGTCAGCATAGGGGAAATCGTGAACGAGAACTAGGTCATGTTCACGGCAAAAGGCAACAGCTTTCTGGAAAAAAGACAAAGGTGCGATCGCTGTCGTGGGGTTGTGAGGATAACTCAACACCATCATCCGCGCTTGGGCAAGCACTGGCGATGGGATGTCCTCCAATACTGGTAAGAACCCATTTTCTTCCAAAAGAGGCATGGGGTAGATCTGACCACCAGCAAGGTAGACACCGCCAGCATGAGAAGGGTAGCCAGGGTCTTGCAATAGCGCAAAATCTCCTGGGTTGAGTACTGCTAGCGGTAAATGCGCGGTACCTTCTTGAGAACCAATTAGAGTTAGCACCTCAGTTTCTGGATCAACTGAGATACCAAATTTTTTTGTGTACCAGTCTGCTGCTGCCTGACGAAAGGCTTGAGTCCCATGAAACAGCAAATAGCCATGAGTACTTTTGTCAGACAAAGATTCTCTGATCGCGGCTAAGACATGCTCAAACGCAGGAAGATCAGAAGACCCTAGTGAAAGGTCGATCAGGTCTTGTCCAGATGCCTTAGCTTTTGCCTTTGCCTGATCCATATCGGCAAAGACATTGGCTTGCAGAGGTTGTAAACGCTTAGCAAACTGCATGGGATTGGTGGAGCTATAGGACTAGTTGAGTTGCACACAGGCGAACTGAGTTGCCTTAAGTGATCTCATTAGTGTGAAACTGTTTCTGGGAAGTTCCAGAAATTATGATGAAACTGAATTAGGAGTGATTACTGGTTAATACAACCAAGGTTCGATTAACTACGAAGAAGCTTCTCCCTACATTGATAAATTCTTAACCATTAGGTTTAGAAAAAAAGTAGGTTTCTTACCGCAAAATTCTAAGCTCAAGCCTCATGAACTCAGGTAAGTTTCCACCAGACTTTCTAATTTCTGCTTGCCAATTGCTCCTTCATGCATCCCCGCAACCTCACCATTTTTAAACAAGATGAGTGCTGGAACGCCTTCAACTTGGTACTTCTTCACGGTTGCAGGATTTGGATCGATTTCCATCTTAGCGACTTTTAAGCGATCGCTATAAGTGTCAGCTACCGAGTTCACGGATGGTGATACCAGGCGACAAGGTCCACACCAAGATGCCCAGAAGTACACGAGTACAGGCTGTTCGGCTTTTAAAACTTCGGTTTCAAACTCAGTATCCGTAATTGAAATAACGCTACTCACGACACCCTCCGTCAACACAACTGCTGCTGATTGGCTCACGCTCTATCTTTATCCAATTGCTTTGGATTTGACAGGAAAGCGAGCAAGTTCTCTTTTCACTTCACATTTATATAGAGTAGATCAGTCTCAGCGTTTGTGATGTCAAGTCCGACAGCAGCAATGAACCAAGAAAGGCTCCAGGGCAGAAGGCAGAAGGCTTTTATGGATTTATCCCGGTGCCGATGGTACGAAGGCTAGCTAACCTCTAACGGTGCGAATTTCTTTCCAAAGCGCTTGATACTCCTCATCTACAGCTTTGCGTAAGGGCTGAAGAAACTCACTTTTGTCGAGAACTGAGTTGTCTGGTAGTAGCACCGGATTCTCTCGAACATCTTGGGGTATGTTAGCCGGATTGAGAGTCGTGACAATCGGGGAGGCGGCGTTGCTGAATAGAGAGATTTCATTGGCTGGTTTAGGTTGCCAGCAAAAATCAATCCACTGCTGGATTAGAGACTGCTGCTCTTGTGTGCCTGTAGTATTAGAGTCAACTGCTGCTGAGGCAGGTTGCACCCATAAATCTGTCCAGAGAGCAGTTCCTGAAAGCGGAACTACGGCATCGATCTGACGATCATTTGATCGCACAGGGATTACATCCGTAGACCAACCCACTGCTACCCAAGTATCTTCCAACGCTAGAGGTTGTAGGTAGTAGTCAGAGCTATAAAACTTGACTTGTTGATGCAACGCCAACAGTTCTTCTTTAAGGTCTTGCACCTGGCTGAGATTGGTGGTGTTGTAAGAACGCCCCAGTTTTTTCAATGTTAGACCAATCACTTCTCGCGGCTGATCCACCATAGAAATGCGATCGCGTAACTCTGGACGCCATAAATCACTCCAATCCTTGGGTGTCCAACCCAACTCTCGAAATTTATCACGACGATAGGCAATCACCGTCGTACCCCAACGGTAGGGTGCGCCCCAAACTTCCCCAGTATTAGAGAGTTGACCTTGCCGATCGCGTTTTACAATCTCCTGCCAAGCTTGCGGCAACTGCTGCCATCCCCTCAACCCTTCCACCTGTAGGGGTTGAATTAATCCTTGCTGAATCGCTGATTCTAGCCAATAATCCCCCAATGTCACTAAATCCGGGACTGAGGTTTTTTTGGAACCCACAAAAGGAATAGACCACTGTGAATTGTCGTCTTTTTTTTCTGCTTGCTGCTTCCAGGCTTTCAGGCGCGTGAATAAATCTTGCAACTGTTCTTCTGGGTCAAACTTGACGGCGGCTGATTGATCTAATGCCTTACGAAACTCAGCCACCAATTGAGCGGGAATAGAATCTTGCAAAAGCCTTACCCTTAAGGACGCTTGCTGCCGACTGTTACACCCAGCTACTAGCTGACCCAAAGCCAAAGCACTAGTACCGTACAAAAAAGATCGTCGTTTCATCATTGCGAGTAGGAAGTAGGGAGGATAGTTATTTGTTGTTGGTTGTTGGTTGAAAATACAAACAACGAATAACTAATAACAAACAACATAAAACCTTTACATTGCTTGACGCCGCTCAACACCAAAACCCACTAGGTCAATCTCCGTTGGGGCACCACCTGATTCTGGACGCTGATAGGTGATAATCGTCCGGAGTCGTAAATCGGGTGCTACGAGGCGCATTTGGTCAACGGCAACTGAGCGCCGATAGTACGTCGTCATTTCTAACGTTTGGCGCGTCGGTAGATAAGTAAAGCGACTCTTCACTGCACCCGCTTCTGAGTATCCCTCATCCCGCAGATAATAGCCCTGAATCACTTCCTCTGTTGCTGGAATCTGTGCCGCCCCAGGCAAAGGGGGAGTCTCTACTGACATTTCCGGCGAGAGGACATAGGTATCGGGGACAAACAGCGCCTTGAGGTTCATCGAGACTTGTTCACCCGTTTCTGAAACTGTCTCAAATGCGATCGCAAACCCTGGACAGGCTGCTTCATTTGACTTAACTTGCGCCATATCAACGTTAATACCACCCAACGAGGATAGTGACAGAATTTGCTGTTTTTGGTCACCTGTTAAGGTTTCCACACGATATTCCGTATAAGAGCGTTCAATTTCACCCTGGAGAATCGAGTGGTAAGTCCTTTCTATTTTCCAGATCCCTGTACAAGCCCTAAAAAAATCTTGAAAATTAAGCATTTTTTAAAAGTGGACAAAATTTCTAGGAGATAAAGAAGATTGAGTTCTAACTTAGTGACTCTTTATACTTTTTGTTACTTCTTAGACAAATCGTAGAGCGCTAACTAGTGTATATCCACTTGGGTGGAAATTGAATCCATTACTACTGAGTCAAAGCGGTAGTTGATGAGTCCATATTAATGACTCAGTCCTTAGACAGGAACCTTTTTAGTGAACTTTTAATCGTTCTGTATTACCTACTTTCAACGTGTTTTACACTACATTAATATGTAAAGCCTCTTTGCTTAGGATGTGAGTGATCAATTCTTAATTGATGAGAAATATAAAGAAATTTAGTGATTTGCTCAAAAATTGGTGAATAGACTAGCCAAAAGAAGAGCAAGTAAGCCTATTGGAGATAGGGTCAATTTTCCCCAATTTAGCATTTAAAACTCAGAAAATAGGTGGATCGTGATTTTATCAAATAGTTAAATGAATCAGCACGGGATGTTCTTTTCCCATTAAAGTGACTAGCATGATAAAGAGAAAAAGTTATTGGAATTGCAAATCATATGGATGCCGTTCAAAAGCAAATCGTCGTTTTAAGTCATAAGATTGATGCGCTCTACCAAATCATCGATCAACTAAGTCGGAAAGTTTCAGACTCGCTGCACGAAATCAAGCAGACGCAACCTCAGTCACCCGAAGGTTCGCTACTAGCTACTAACGCCAGAGCGCACAGCTATCAGAGTCCAAGCTTGCTTGACTCTGTAATGGAACACAAAGATGTTCTGCTTGATCGCAATAGCGAGATAACCAATGGATATCCCAGTAGCGAGAAAGCTCTCACGGCTGATGTTCAAGTCCAACGCTTAACTGCCCAACTGACAGCAGCCTATAATCGCATTGCTGCCCTAGAAGAACAACTGCTAGCCCGGAGAATCCACTCCTAAATTACCGAAACATCACGGGTTTAAAGCCTCGTCAGGCAAGGACGTACAAGTAATACGAGCAAGGATGGGCAGGGCGTTGTCCATTGGGCTAGATAATGTAAGACGGGTTATGCCTGCAATCATTGTTTGAATCCAGAATCCTCACGCCTAAAGATGGGGAGTTCGTCAATCCAGTTCTTGCAAAAGTTTTCTTTTCTAACTCTGACAGACAGCATTCAACTTTGGCAGTAACGCTCTACCAAGCTTTCGATCGCTTGCAGTAATTGAATTTGGCTCCAACGTCGGTAAAGATGGGCAGCAATCGCACATCCTCCTGCACCTACACCCTCTTTGACATATCCCTGCTCATAAGCTTGTAACTGAGGATAACAAGACGTAGCAAAACTCAACTCTGTCGCCAAAAGCGGCACAGTGCCAATTTTTCGTGCTAAACCAACGGTGTCACCCGTAGAGTCTTCTGCAACCCAGCGAGTTGTTCCCACAACGACTTGTTCTGGTTGCAATGCCAAGGAATATTGATTCATTAAGCTTTTCGTCGATGCCAACGCCTCTGCGAGGGCATAGACCGCTAACATTTGCGTCCCACCAGCAAGCAACACACCACAACGACAACTTGCTGCGATCGCCATACCTGCCGCCACAATTTGCATCGGGTCTCCAACTGCTGCTACCAGTTGGAACGGGTCAACAGAAGATGATGAGGTGATGGGGTGATGAGGTGATGGGATGATAGAGGAAAGGTCTCTCCCCATCTCCCTTTCTGCCCATTTCCTCAACCCGATCTGAACAACGTCCCACTTTTGGGCATGATTGCAGTCGGGATGAGAACTGTTAACTTTACCGACTGCATCGATACCCAAGCCAGTGAGGACACTAAGAGCCGTTGTGGTTCCACCTACAACACATTCGCTGATAATTAGATACCCATCAGCAGCAATTGCCAGTTGTTGCCCCCACTTTACTCCTTGCTCAAATAGCTGTTTCACCGTGTTGAGGGGTAGAGCATTGCCTGAAGTAACACACTTCGCAGGAACACCCCCTAAATCAATAGCAGGTACAGCAAGAGGATGGAGTAAACCAGCATTGAAAAGATAAATAGGGATATCCAAAGCCTCAACAACAGCACGGGAAATCAGCACCGGAGAAGCCCCAGCCGTTAACGGTGGTAGGGGATATTGCGGCTTAGAAGTGACACCATTCACTAAGAATTCCGCATCAGCGATCGCAGTATATTCGCGATCGCTCGGTGTCGCACCAGCCGCAGAAATACCAGGAATAAGACCCGTAGCAGTAAATCCTAGAATGCAAGCCAACACAGGTGGGTGTCCCTGATACTGCTGTAACCACCGTTGCCCTTGGGCTAGCTGAGTATAAACTCGAATCATGAAGCTAATTAGCTAAAAGGAGAAACGGCGAGGCAGGGGAGGGTTCAGGGAGCAGGGGAAGAGAAAGTTAGTTTGAATAAAACTCGGTATTAGGGATCAAAAGCCCACATCCCTCTCTTGTGTCACCCATCATAATCCAGCAACACTTGCACCCAGTTCGGCGGACGAGGAATTGGATTGCCCAAGCGATCGAGCATCAGTAAAGCAACAAGATGCACAACGAATAAATAAACAAGATTGTTAATAAAAACCATCACGATCGCAAGTGCCTGAATCAGACTCAGACTAGGTTGATCAAGTAACCCCAGCCTCAAAAATCCCCACTCTGCTAATTGAGTAATCTGAGTTGTCACATAAACCCAGAGGTCTTCACCCAAGAGAATCGAGAGCAACCAAAACCGAAAAAAGAAGCCAAACGTACCCAGCAACGTACCCGTGAAAATAGAAAAGAGCCAGTTAGCACGACGACTCCACATTGCGCCCAACTGGACACCCATCAAGCCATAAGGAATAAAAAAGAGAATGCTACGAGTTGGCCCCATCAGCACCGAAAGTAGCAATCCTGAAACCAATGCCGACATCCAAGAAGCCCGGTTTCCCCAACGGAGGTAGACCAATGCGATCGGGATCGGGAAAAATATCCGCAACACTGGCCCCAAGGGAAAATAAAAATTTATCAGCCAAATCAAGCTGGCAGTACTCGCGAGAAACGCCGTTTCTACCATTGCCAAAGGCGCTTTTGCCCGAAGCGGCACTTCTCGTTTTGGAGTCGTCGGAGAGTAACTCCTTCCAGGAGGCACTGTCCCAACTGATGACCGGGAAAACTCATCCGTTTGGGCTGTTAATGCCGGTGATGAGGTATCTCGACTCGCTTCATCAGTCGAGTCCAAATCATCAATCCAGGGGTCATCTTCTGAATTCAAAGGCTTGTTTTTCCGTTCCTCTAAAGGATCGGGGCGAGAAGCTTGGGCATCATTATAAGAATCGCTCATTCAGATTTATTAAACGCTTGACCAATCTCAATTTAACCGCTCCTCCTAGATTGAAGGTGGGTTAATTACACCTAGAGAACGGTCATTCACGGCTGGAGGTGGTGGCTCAAGCTCTACTTCCTGAATGACTAACACTGAACAAGGAGCATGGTGTACCACATAATTACTCACACTCCCTAGCAACGCTTCCGTCAAGCCTGTACGACCCCGACGCCCAACTACAATTAAATCGGCTCCCCAATCTTTCGCCTCATCACACAGCCGATGACCTGCTTCACCAATTTCGTAAGCCGAAGTCGTTAGCACTCCTTGACGGGCAGCTTCTTCACTGTAGCGATTCAGTACAGATTGCGCCTCCTCAATCTGGTTGTCCATCAAGACTTGTTGAGTTTGGTAGTTATTATTCACAAACCCCATATTCAAGCTGGTATCAAGCGCAACCGGAGGCATTGGTTCACTGACAATCTCAGGAGCAATGGAGTGCAGCAGCTTGAGTGCCGCTTTGTTTGAATGCGCTAGTTCCAGCGCCGCCGAGAATACAGAAGGGCACAACGAGGACTCATCGATCGCTACAAGAATTTTCTGAAAACTCATAAACGTTTAAAGTAGGTAGAGTAGGCAGGAACATCAACGCACAGATGCACTGGTTCCTATAATCCTAGGCTACGCGATAATCCTCTCCAAAGCCGATACATCAGGGATAACCATAATATCGTTTTCCCGTACAATTAGCCCCTTCTTTTCTAACTTGGTCAGCACTCGTGTCACTGTCTCCCGTGCTAGTCCACTCAGGCTACTCAACTCTCGATGAGGTAGGTTAGGAATCTCTGTTCCTTGTTGCTTTAGTTTCCCTTGTCCCTCTGCGAGAAACAACAACGTATCAGCAACTCGCGAGGTACTATCCGACTCTCTAAGACGCAGACGCCGATTCACTTGACGTAGACGCTTTGCCATTAGCTGAGATAGACGGACACCTGCGAGTGGTTCATTATGAATTAACTGGACAAAATCCTGAGCCGGAATACTGCCAATCGTTGTGGGAGTGAGAGTAATGACATCGGTTGAACGAGGAACCTCATCCAGTGCCGCCATTTCACCGAATAATTCTCCTTTCCCTAAAATGTTTAGGGTTACCTCTTTGCCATCAAGGTTGTAGGTGCGAATTTTTGCCCAACCTTCCAAAATAAAGTACACAGAGCCGCCCCAGTCATTTTCCAGCAAAATGACTCGGTTAGCTGGATGGCTGCGAGTGACAACATGAGATGTAGCTTGCTCCACAGTGTTCTCCGGTAACCCAGTAAAAAACGGAGCCGCGCAAATCAACTCATTGACATTTGAGTTCATTTCGTGTGAGTTGTATCGGTCTTCCATGAGATCACGAGCAAATTGTAAACGCAATGGACAAATAAATGCTCATCTGTCCACTAGATTGAGACAGGAAGCGTTTCCTCAACCCATAACCCCTAAAGAGCAATCAGAGCCGCTGAGAACTATAAGGGTTCAGGCACCCCATCAACCTTTCAAGATAAGCGAGAATGGCGGATGCAGTGGTCGTTTCCTCACCCATGACAGGACAACAGCTTTACACATCGGAGGTGCCTTGGATCGCTAATCCTGTCAGAGCTTGAGGCAATTATCGGATAATAGGCACACAGTTATTATGCGCTATCTTGATTAGCCTCCAAAAAATCTGAGTGTAGGATACTGCACCTGCCTCGTTGTGAAGCAGTAATGAGTTTATGATGATGACAATCAAGCTAACTGTATATCAATTTTTCCAAATTCCTCGATTTATTAGTCAGGAATTGGGAAAGGGCTGTATCTTTAACCTGGGAATAGGGGAAATCTATATTCATCGCGTGCCGATGAAATGTTCTGACTAGCTTGGTCGCTCCGGCACTCTATCATTAGAGACCCGGAGATCACACCATATCAACCGTACAGCTCACTTCGTATCTTTGACGTTGTCGCTTTTTGTCAGTGGAAACAGACCAACAGACAAACAACCCAAGTCTATTAGCGAAGGAATGTAACGGACTTGATATCACGCCTGCGTTGTTGTACTTGTTTTCCTCAAGGGTTTCACCGTGACTTTTCAGAAGGATATTCAATCTCTGATTGCTGATATTGACGGCATCCTCCCTAAAGCAGGCTCCCGTCTACCTTGGTCTAAGCCAGGCGACATCGCCCAAGAGCGCCGGGTTTTAGAGAGAGTTCGTAGCTACTTAGTCTCGTTGCAGCAGAATGGGGCAGTACCTGAACAGCGACCAGCTAACCCCGCGTTGCCAGAAGGAGTAAAGGAGATTGTCGAAGCCGTCACTCAAGAAATGGACTTTCTTCGGGCTGACTTGCTGCACCCCTTGCTGGAAGATATGGAAGCGTTACGGCAAGAGCGAGAGTCTTTGATGCACGAAATCCAGCAACTGCAACGAACAAGGCAGCAGCTAGATTCTCCAACCTCGCGTCATCCTGCCCAACCACCAATGACGGCAGATTTTTCTCAAGAATTGATTAGCCGTTGTACTGAAAGCTTGACTTCTCAGATGACTCAGTTGTTCGCGAATCTGGAAGCTCGGTTGGCAAGTCCTGGTTCGGCGATCGCAATGAGTACACCTCAAGGCAAACTGGGGGGCGTACTCCAGTCGCAAGATCGTGTAGAGCAACTGCGACAGATACAAGACCAGTCCGATCAAATGTTGCTCACTCTAGACGCTAATCAACAGAAGATCTTTGAGACACTACAGTGCAATCTTCAGGGCTACCAGAAATCTATGGCTCAGGGATTGGAAAAGATGCATGGATTGAGTGTGCAAGGAGAGCTACTGTTTACCGCATTGGTGAATCGTTTAGCCGAGCAGTTGGGGCGAGAAACCACCACAACCAGTGACACACAACCAGAGACAGTGCTGCAGAGCAATGCTACTGGCCTTAGGGATAGCTCACTAACGCAGTTGCCACCACTCCCCCTGCACCCCCCAGAGACACTTTCCATCGCCCCAGAAAGTGCTACTGATTCATTTAGCAGCCCAGACGCACTGCCAAACCTATCCTCGATATCACCAACATCAGCACCAACGCTTGACCGATCAATTCAGCCGACACCTGAAGAGACTCTCCTAGAAAACCTGAATGATAATTGGGAAATCATCGAAGAACTAGAACTTAACTATCCCACTAACGAGCCAGATGAAGATGATGGTCTAGCAACCTTTATCCAACTAGATATCGAGCCTCCAACCGTACCCGCCTCAGTGGAGTCAGATCTAACAGATGAGAATCTGCCAATATCACCCTCAGCAGAAGAGACAGGAGTTGGTGAAGCTAGCGAACTAACATCTAGTTTCGATAGCCATGGCAGAGAAATTGATGATTTGTATGAAACTCTATTTGGTACAGACTCCTCAGCTAGCCGCTTAAGACCGACAGAAGCAGAGGTTCCCGTAGATACCGACTCCGTTAGTCCTGTCTCCTCTCAGGTTGAAAATGTCCTGTTTGAAGGGCTTACTGACCCAGCCGTTGAACCGACCGAGTCGCAGCCACTGAATTGGTCAAGACCTGATTCGTCAGACTCGTGGGAAGTTTTATTTTTTGAAGACACAGCGACTCAGCCCCCAAGTGAGTCAGAGTTGGCAGAAAACCAATATTCATCAGAACCTGCTAGCTCGTCAACTAACACAAACGGACGGCAAGGTGTTGAAACCATTGCTGCCTTGACTGATTTATTTGACGAGATGGGTTTGATTCACCGGCAACCGACTGTAGAGCCTCACTCAATACCTGAGCAACCCTCGGAACCACCTACTGCTGATAGTGAACCCCCAACAGTCGATGTCGTGGAGGATAACTATATTCCAGCCTTACCCGAAGAGGATTTGCTGGCAATGGATGCCTTAGAAACCGAACTTGACCCAGAAATTTGGTTGAATCAAAACGCACTTCAGCAGCTTCAGCAAGACTTGTCCCGTTTTGAAGGGTCTGAAGGTCAAGATCTTCAAAGCCAAGACGATGAGCGATCGCTTTTTGATTATTCACAAGCGCCACTAATTGCGCCAGAAATCCCTAACTCCCACCAGACAAACTATCGCTTCCTGGCATCGCAGGAGTTATTGGCGGAAGATTGGGAAGACTTTGTGTACCATGACTTATCCGATGAGGATGCTACCTCCCAAAATTTGGCAGACTCTGCTCAAAATGACAGTGGAGAAGAAATTGCAACAAGCACTAGCGATAATGGGATTACACAGCCTTCTCCGTCGGCAGCGCCTGACTCTATTGAATCTGATTTTGACCCAGATTTATTCCCTTCTGAAGCACTAGAGCTAGACCATGAGAATACTCTAAGCGCCAGCTCTGAAGCTCCTGAGGAGATAGGTGTACCTAGAGAGCTAAACGCACTTGAGGATGAAACCTTTGTCGAGATGCTCTGGGATGAGCCAGTAGACAGCACAACCGAGGAAATGATTAGCTCACCCGACTTGGAGTTTGAAACCAACGTTTTCCCGCAAACTCCCCAGGATTTACAAAGGGAGAACCCAGTCAATGACACTCTGAGTGATACTGAAGCAGAACGCGATCGCTCACAATCGAACCCATGGGATTCAGAGTTAATTGCTCCTGATCATGAAGCGTTGGATGAACCAGTAGTGGAAGGGAGTCCAGCCAAGGTACCACCTCAATCCAGTCCAGAGTATCCACCAGCAAATCCTACAGACTTAGGGCTAAATATCCTTAACAATCAAATCTTGAGTGCAGATATGTGGAATGATGCACCCAACAACACTCAAGAGATAGTCTTGCCTCCAGAACCCGTTGAAACTCAAGTCGATCCCTTGCGAGAAGCCTCCTTAGACGCTGGACAACAGGAAGCGGTAGCACAGCCTTCTGGCTCGGAAGACCCTGTAGTGTCTGAAGACATTGTGATGCCAGAAGAGCTTGTTGTGGCGGATAACGAAGCCTTAGCGGAAGTTGAGCTATCAGACAGGCTGGCGCAGGAGGCACAGACATCAAGTGAAACGGAGTTCGATACAACCTTACCTCAACCCAAAACAACAAACCCAGAGCAACCTGACAACCAAAAGGGAGCGGGAAGTGGGGAGTAGGAAGTAGGAGGAGCAGGGGAGCCGGATTATTCTTGCTTCCCCCTTGGCAAGCTACCGTGTACACACGAGCCGGCAGACCTCTCCCCAAACCCCTCTCCGAGGTGGAGAGGGGCTTTGAGATGGCGCCCCTTCCCTGCGAGGGAAGGGGCTAGGGGTTATATAACCTGTGATGGGACTGTTGACTTCAAGCTCTCTCAACAAGTTGACGAACTGCACTAACAATCAAATCGGGTTGCTCTAAGGGAATAAGGTGTCCACTAGTTTCGGCAATGATATATTGGCTATTAGACGAAAGTTTAGTTAAATCTAACTGAAGTTCCTGCCACCTCTGGAATCTTTCATCACTCATTTCTGGAGCTTTTGCACCTTGAACTAACACGAGCAAGGGCAAGTTATTCAATGATGTAACAGCTTGTAATTGCTCAAAGCTTTTTTCTAGGTTGGCATATTCGCTAGATACAGTTGCCCAATAGTGAGGACGATAACAGTAAGATTTGTAAGTATCAAACAAAGCTTGGACGGCTAGCGGATATTTTTGAATTTTTTGTTTAATCTCTTCAAGAATTGGCAACAAGTTGAGTTCCCCGATTAATCGCAACACACCAACTCGACTGGCAACCCTCATAACTTGATAAAGCCATAACTCTCTTTTTATACGTTTCCAGGTTTCGGATGTCATGTAGCTTTCTAGGGAGGAATCCACCAACACCAATCCCACCACATCTTCTGGATATTGACTTGCATATAGCCGCATATTGGCACCACCCAAGGAGTGTCCCACCAAAATGTAAGGAGGCTTAATCCCAGCCTTAGTCAGAAGTGTATGCAATTCATCAACGCTTTGCTGGCTCGTGCGCGGTGTTCTGAGATTGGGATCGCTCCAGCCCAAACCCGCTCGATCGTAAGTACACACACGGGTAAATTCAGCAATTTTTTGCGGAACCAAGCCCCATGTGATTGATGGGGCACCAGCACCAGCATCCATGACAACTGTTGGTGTACCCTGACCGATACAGTTGAGATGTAGACGAAATCCCCCAAGATCAACAAGCTGACCTAGCAGAGGGTATTTATGTCGAACAACAGCTTCACTAACTGTTTGGTAGAAAATTCCCGAAAGTAACCCGACGGAAATAATGCCTAGCCCAAGCCAAATTAACTTTTCCGTAATTGTCATAGTGAAATGTGCCAAGCTTACACGGCTGCACTCAAGTTTAGCTTTCCTACCAGTTGCGGTAACTCTCTCACTACCGTTTGATCAAACAAACCGCAGTGGGTAAGACCGAATAGGCAAGGGGGGACTGAGGGGGTAATTTTTTGACTTTTGCAAGAGACGACCATGAGCCTTTGCTCACGAACCTTGCGATGAAAATAGGTATAGGAACGATTTAGCGTTGTTTCAGCCTCCATTTTCTAGATAGGTCTATTGATAGGGCACAGATAACATCGTGACCCTGTCATCGAGGCTATGCACCTGAGAACTACCCAAAAGTCCCCTCATCGGGTAAATACTTATATATCTGCACACTCAACTTGATTGGAGGTCGCTATCAGAAACGCTGTCTGGTACCTAGGAATTGACTTCGGTAGTACAGGAATTTCAGCTACCCTATTGAACCGCTCGACTGCTGAGCAATACCCCATCTATTGGTCGAACGAACTACCAATGGTGAACCCTCAATCCGCTACTTATCGTTCTGGTGAGGGTGTCTTTCGTTTACCAGCAATGACCTACTCCGGTTCAGCGTGTCGAGATATTTCGCCAGAACAGCTTTACTATGTTCAGATGCCAGCGGCACCGATTGTTGTTGGTTCTTTGGCATCTACCTTAGCGGATAAGCAGCCTGGAATTTTCTTAGAGAATTTTAAACCTTACCTAAATCTTGGCATTCCCTACTATTGCCCTAGGCACTACGGATGGGAGCCAACAGTACAATTGCCAAATCAGCAGCAAGTTTCCCTATACTGGGTGCGACGCACTTTACAAGCCTTGTTCGCAACGCTTCTGCCCAAGGGTGATTCAGTGGATGCTGCAATGAAGGCAGGTGCAGTTGGTCTAGAGTCCGAAACGTTGAGAGATGTCTTGCCGCAGTTAGAGGGAGTTGTTCTAGGCACTCCAGCGGCTTGGTCCGATACTTATCGCTTAAATTTACGGGAAGCTGTCCTGGAATCAGGCTTAGTGAGGCACGCTGAGCAAATTTTCTTCCTAGAAGATGCGATCGCACCTATCCTTGCTAGTTTACACACTCAGTCAAAGGACTCTTCAAAACATCAGTCTCCAAAGGGCGGTACTCTAGTCATCAATGCTGGGGCAACTACAACGGAAATTGCGCTAGTTGATTTACCAGATAACCCGAAGGACTTAACTTACAGCGACTTTACTTTATGTAGTCTGCCGTATGCAGGTCATTTTATCGATCAAGATATTGTTTGCCAGTTGTTGTATCCTCAGCTATCTGAGCCGCAACGCCAGCAGTTATTACAGGAACGTGATTTTGAACTGCCGCTACCGGGTCAACCTGACTTGGAAAAACGCGATCGCTTAAGTGTCCTTCTACAAAATTCTCCTTTAGGGCAAGCGCTTCTGAAAGCGGCTGGATACCTGAAGGTAATTTTGCAACACAAAGAGGAATTTACCTTAAATGTCGGCAGTAGCCAGTGGAGCGTCAAGCGGCTAGATTTAGAAAACCGTGTGGTTCTGCCGTTCACTCAACAGCTTGGGTCAGAACTCAATAAGCTGCTGCTTAAAACAGGCATCTCTGAATATGGCGTTTATCAAGCCTTCTGTGTTGGAGGTACTGGTGTTTTGGCTGCACTGCAAACCTGGGTACGCCAACGGCTTCCACTCGCCACGTTGATTCAGGATAGCGATTCCTCAACAGGAAACTGGGTTGCGGCTGGACTTGCCAGTTTGCCGCTCTATCCTCAAGTCTTAAACCGACTTCAGCAACAGTACAGCGACTATTTCCTCCTTTCAGAACTGCTACGTGCTTTCTCTGAACCTGCACTAGATTCAGGCGAGTATCTCTATAGCCTTGAGGAAATCATGCAGCAATTGGAGCGTCAAGGTCTAAATACAGGTGCTTGTTATGAGCGTCTTATCCGCTTGGTGGAAGGTCAACTCCCTCCTGGTCTGGTGCCTTCAATTGAAAACGCTAGCTGGCTAGCTCCAGCCTCAAAGCAAGATCTACTCTACTCCGCTGATCCAACGAATACAGGAATTTTTGAGCGAGACGATGAGCAGCTCTATTATCCAAATGTTCGGCAGCAACAGCGGCTTCGCCAGTATCTCGATATAGTACTATCTGGAATTCATCAAAAGTTTGAGGAACCGCTGATCGTTAAGTTGGGTGTGGCAGATAGCTCAATTTAGAAAAGCTAACCTATATCACAAAAGCAGCAATATTGTTGTAAAAACCCAAAAAACTTATAAATTCTTTAAAAAAGAGTCTGCTTTTGTAAAGAGTTAGTAAAATAGACTGATTGTGCTAGCCTTCACGTAACGAACGCTCAATACTATTGGCAGAAAAAGATTAGTCGTAATGCTCAGAAGCTGTAACCAATTCTTTTCATTCCGTGTCTCCAACATCAGGGTCTCCTACTCCTCAATCAGTTGATTTACTGATTCTAAATCGTACTTCTCAGGTACCCGTAGGCGATCAACAAATGCATTATTCTGCTAATTGTAGGCGTAAGCGCTTATTGGACATTATTGGAGCATTAATTGGGTTAGTTGTTACTGCAATCATTGCGGTTCCAATTGCGATCGCGATCAAGCTCGATGATCCAGGCCCCGTTCTCTATAGCCAAATCCGCTGTGGTGTGAAGGGCAAGACCTTTCGAGTGTGGAAATTTCGCTCAATGATTGTGAATGCAGAGCAGTTGCAGCATCTAGTTAACAATCAGGCGCAAGGTAATATTTTTAAAAACAAAAATGATCCACGTGTTACTCGTGTAGGTCGTTTTCTGCGTCGCACAAGCTTAGATGAACTGCCTCAGTTCTGGAATGTCCTCAAAGGTGACATGAGCTTGGTCGGTACTCGTCCGCCAACAGTAGAAGAGGTGATGAACTACAAGACGCATCACTGGGAGCGATTGAATACGAAACCAGGAATGACAGGTGAGTGGCAAGCCAATGGACGCTCTAGTATCACAGACTTTGAAGACATCGTGCAGATGGATCTTGCCTATCAGCAAAAATGGTCGGTTATTTACGACCTCAAGTTAATCCTAAAAACGTTAATGGTAGTTGCGAAAAAAGATGGCGCTTTTTGAGGAGTCTAGAGTGTTGTCTGGGAAAGCCGATTTTCAGAAAACTCTAGTTGTTCGATTAAGTTGTCACTCGCAACGGATGACGGACAACAATGCAGCATTGGCGAGTTATAAGCTATGAGTTAAGGCAATAGCACCTTAACTCGTAGCTTTTTTTTATGAATTTACCCAACTCGATTACCTTTTCTCGTCTACTGGCGTTGCCGTTCCTCTTGTACGGTTTGAATAACCCGACTGAGCGATCGCGCTGGATTTGTTTGGTAATATTTCTGATCGCAGCTAGTACAGATTGGTTGGACGGTTATCTCGCTCGTAAGCTGAACCAAATCACCGAGTTGGGTAAGTTTTTAGACCCGTTGGTGGATAAGTTTTTGGTATTAGCACCTCTTTTGTCGTTGATTGAACTTGGACAGGTACCCGCTTGGGGTGTGTTTTTGATTTTGGCGCGGGAGTTAGTGATTGCGGGTTGGCGGGTTAACCCAAAGTTATCAGGGAGTAGTAGTATTAGCGGTGCCAATATATGGGGCAAGCTTAAAACAGTCAGTCAAATTGCTGCGATCGCACTATTAATTGCTCCGACACCTGATTCCTGGGAAACCCCTTCATTAGTGCTTTTCTGGATATCTGTCGCCCTCACTTGGATTTCTGGGGCAATATACCTTTGGCCACAAAAAAGTAATCAACCATCAGCCGTTTAACCGTAACAAAAGGTCAATAACTTATCAGTGATTTCTCGTTCGTTAGAAAGAGGAATCATTGTATAGGAATTTGTAATATGTCTGTACTATGACATAGAAATTTTTGGAGACAAGAGCATGGCTCTTTTTAAAATCGCGGATTTTAACCCAAACTATCAGCAAGACGCTTTTGAGGGTGAAGACATCAAAGGACTTGATGTCTATGCCGGGAGAACAGCAGAGAAAATTGGCACCATTGATGACGTACTCGTTGATGAAACCGGACGGTTCCGGTATCTAGTCATCGACACAGGGTTCTGGATTTTCGGCAAAAAAGTCTTGTTACCAGTAGGACGCTGTCATGTTGATACTGAGGCACACCGCATCTATGCCATAGGCATGGCTCACAAAGAGCAAGCAGAGAAATTACCGGAATACCATGACAGCATGACTGTTGATTACGACTACGAAGAGCGAGTTCGGAAAGTTTATCGCACTCCAGTCGCACAATCATCGGTACCAGTGGCGCTGGAACGACCAGTCGAGGCATCAAGAGTTGTAGGGATGACCTCTCAATCTGCTACACCACGACCTGCTTCTAATCCAGTCCGTCCTGCTGCTTATGACCACAACACCTACACCTATGACCATGAGCCTTCAATGTACCAGATGAATGAGCAGGAACATCAAAGACTCAGGCTCTATGAAGAACGGCTGGTTGCCAATAAACACCGTCGTAAAGCGGGTGAGGTAGCAATTGGCAAGCGGGTTGAAACAGAGCAAGCTAGAGTTTCGATTCCTGTTGAGAAGGAGCGAATTGTCATTGAAAGAACCACTCCTCAAGATGCTGGAAGTGCGGTTATTCCTGGTAATGTTGACTTCCGTGAGGGTGAAGTAGCTCACATGAGTGTCTACGAAGAGACGGCTGATGTTAGAAAGCAAGCCTTTGTGCGTGAGGAAGTCAACATCAGGAAGGAAGTTGAACAGGATACGGTAGATGCAACAGAAGTACTGCGTCGAGAAGAGTTAGATGTCAACTCTCAAGGACGTTCGATTGTCGATCGCTCTAATCAACGTCCCCATAACCGTTAAAGGAGTTCCTGGCAGCTAACTCGCTTGGATAATCTCGTCATCCAGAGAGAAATCGACCTCAAATGTGTCACGACCAGAAGCGAGATAATCGTTTTGAAAGGAATCGTTTAAACCACTCATGAGGTTGAACTCTGGCTGCCAGTTGAGTTGGGTTTTCGCTTTATCCACTGAGGCGAAGAAGTGCTGAACTCTCAAGGGGAAGGCTTTACGTTTGCCAAAATCAAACTGTTTTGGGTCGTAGTGGACTAACTTTAGAGCCTCAGCAGACTTACCAACCGCTTGGGCGCAGGCACGGGCAAGACCATCAAAGGTAACGAAGCGATCGCCTGATACATTATAAATTTGCCCAACTGCGGCTTTGTTTCCCAAAACCTGAGACATTGCCGTTGCTAAATCTTTGCAATGCCCAAACTGGGTAATATGCAGTCCATTGCCAGGGATCGGAATCGGGCGATCGCGTACAATTCGATCAAAAAACCAGGCTTCCAGGTCGTTATAGTTCTGGGGACCATATATATAAGTAGGGCGAATCGATGTCCAGGGTAATCCTAGCTGAGTAAGGTAAGCTTCTGTTTCATGCTTACCTTTGTGGCGGCTTTTTGGGTCAACGGCATCACCTTCGACATGGGGCAGTTGATCGGATTTTAGATAAACACCAGCAGAACTCATGTAGACAAAGTGTTTTACTCCGTCTTTGAAGAGTTCGGCTAGGGGTTGAGTGTCGTTGAGTTCTCGACCATTGTTGTCGAAGACAGCATCAAATTGTTCTTGCGATAATTGGTCTTTGAGTTGAGAAGCGTCAGTGCGATCGCCTTTTATCTGTTTTACACCGTCTACAGGTGCAGGTTTATTGCCGCGATTGAATAGCACCACTTCATGACCTTGTTCTACTAGGATTTTCGTTAAGTAGACCCCAATAAAGCGGGTGCCACCCATGATTAAAATTCGCATGATTTCTGTATTAACGCTTCGTTAGAGCTATATTACCGAGGAAGCGATGCTCTTTTTGCCTCAAAGTCGTAGCTGAGTGACGGCAATGCAACCAGAGAAGCAGACATCTACATCAGTTCCGGGAGTGCGCTTTCGTTTTCCGTATTCCCCAACGTAGTAATAGTTATCCCCTTCAACTCGGTAATTTACAGGTAACGGTTGCGTACAAGGTTGACAAAATACTACTTCTGGGTCTGGTGAACCAGGTTCTAGATGAGGCAAATTGACATTCCAGAAGGTTCCCGGTTCAATTGGGCGAGTCAGTAAGTCAGCCAACACCTTAGCCGTACACCGTGCGGCGACATCCCAGTCTACAATCAGTGGTCTTCTAATCCAGTGGGAAACGGCAATACCTGGAATACCAAGCATTGCAGCTTCACGGACAGCGGCGACAGTGCCTGAAATGTAAACATCAACCCCCATATTGCCGCCAGCGTTGATACCAGAGAGTACCCAAGTTGCCTCAGGACAAAGATGACTTAGGGCAAGACGAGTGCAGTCGGCGGGAGTTCCTGCGATCGCATATTCTGTATCTGAGCGACGCTGAACTTGGATGGGTTTAGTTGTTGTTACCCGATGACCACAGCCTGACCATTCTAGTTGCGGCGCGACAATTATACCTTTGCCATCAATAGCCTTGAGAAGCGATCGGATTCCGGGAGCGTCTATCCCATCGTCGTTAGTGAGAATTAGGGTCATAGATTTTTGTTGAGTAGTATAAAAGGCAACGCTTCCTCTCCTTTTGTCTAATTATTGGCATGGTTGCAGACCACAGCAACGATTTTCAACGCTATCCGGAATCTGTTGGCACTGCTTACAAGGATTGGTGGAGCCTTTACACTCTCACTGATGCTGTCAGTAAGCAACAAGTTGATAGAGAAAAATCATCCTCTGTGTTTGATTTTGGCTTGATGGTGCAGAGGGTGAAGCCTGAGCAACCGGAGAAAGGTGAAGCACAGGAGAAAACGGAGCGTTTGCCAGTTTTGGAGGGATTACAATTGCGATCGCATTACCAGAGCAAAGCATTAAATTTTTTTGCACTCCGGGTAGAGTCCGTAACTGATGAAATATTAAATCTTTATGAGAGTTGCCTAATTCTGGTCTAGAACGTTTAGACCGTGTTAACTTGTAAGCGAGAATGAATTCGGTTGCAGTGTTTGTTTCTAGTCTTGAAAGTTTTTCCCTTTTGGTCAGTACAGGCTTCTCTCCGAAATCTAAATCCTTACACCCTCTGATTTTGGAGACAATAATATGTCAATTTATGTAGGCAACTTATCCTACGATGTCACACAAGAAGACCTCAGCAGTGTTTTTGCAGAATATGGCACAGTAAAGCGGGTTCAGCTACCCAGTGACCGTGAAACAGGCCGTCTACGCGGTTTTGGGTTCGTGGAAATGGAAACAGAGGCAGAAGAAGCAGCGGCTATTGAAGCACTAGATGGTGCGGAATGGATGGGTCGCGACTTGAAAGTTAACAAAGCGAAGCCTCGCGAAGACAGAGGTTCATCTGGTGGTGGACGCGGAAACTTCTCTCGCCGCTACTAAGCGAAAGAGGGTAAACCCTTTTAGTTTCAGCCATTAAATTTCAGGGAAGAAGGCTTAAGTAGAAATGCTTGAGCCTTTTTTCTTGGAAAATTACTTCCTCATCTCCCTTAACTCGCTGCCATTCATCTTAATGTGAATGGCACTGACTTAATGAATGAATTCAACCTCGCCACCTCTCGATCAAACCTTGTGCAGGGGGTTTGGGGGAGGCACTCCGTCCCCCAATGGGGGGTTTGGGGGGAAGCCCCCCAATCAGGGTTTTTCTATGAGCGATTACTTTTCGCTTAAGTCAGTGACATTGACCTTCAGATAATGCACGAACATTCAACCTGCGGCCCTCAGTGCGACTCTTCATAGTTTCTTAGTAGAATCGAGTGGCACTGTGTATCGGATGTGATTGTGCATCAATCTGTTGCAGAAGCAGTTCATTGCATTAATCCTGATTGTCCCCGTCCTTATCCTCAGCCTTGGGGTAACAAGTTTTGTAATGGCTGTGGAGCAGCGTTGTGGCTAAATGACCGCTACGTTCCGCTTCAGCGTTTAGGGTCAGGGGGATTTGCCACTATCTACACCATTTGGGATTCACACAAGAAATCAGAGCGAGTACTAAAGGTATTAGTAGAAACATCGCCCAAGGCATTACAGCTATTTGAGCAAGAAGCCGCTGTTTTGGCACGTTTGAAGCACCCCGGCATTCCGAAAGTTGAGGTCGATAGCTATTTCCTGGTGACATTGCCGAGTCCCAAAGAACGGTTGCTTCCCTGTCTGGTGATGGAAAAAATCCACGGTCAGACCTTGCAGGATGTTCTAGATAAGCATCCTCAGGGGTGTTCAGAGGAATCAGTCCGAGATTGGCTCTACCAAACTGTCGAGATTTTACGGGAATTACATAACTCTGGCATTATTCACCGTGACCTCAAACCCTCAAACTTGATGCTGCGTGAACGAACAGGGCAGCTAGTCGCGATCGATTTTGGAGGGGCAAAACAAATTGGCTTGATGCCCTTGGGTTCTCAGGCTGTTTCAACTCGGCTAATTTCTCCAGGCTATAGTCCCCCAGAACAGATTACAGGTGAAGCGGTAGGGCCTGCGGCGGATTTCTATGCACTGGGTCGAACAATGATTCAGTTGCTGACAGGTCAAGAGTTGGGAAATTTACAAGACCCTGTAACAGGTGAATTTCGTTGGCGTCACTGTGCAGCAGTTAGTCCAGCATTAGCTGACTTACTTGATGACATGGTACGCATCGACCCCCAACAACGACCAGCAACAGCTAATGAGATTCAGCGGCGTTTGGCGATGACTCCAGTCCTCAAGCCGAAGTCTCCTTCAGCAACACCTTTACCTGAAGCAATCGCAATTGCTGTAGATACAACACTAGAAGTAATAGACGGTGCGATCGCCTCTGTTGGTCAAGGGGTTTTGGGAATCGTCGGTTTCGTATTTCGAGTCATCACCGGAACTGTCCTTGCCTGTGTGGATACAACCTGGGAGATGGTGTTAGGTGGTGTTGGCGCAACTGTTGGCGCAGCCGTTGGATTTACGTTAATTAATTGGACACCAATAGGCGATCGCTTTGCAGATTGGCTTTCTCTACAATTACCGCTTATCTTGCCTAATATTCAGGTAACGGCGTGGCAAGAACTACTTTTATTTGCGATCGCGGGTTTAGGTACAGCCGCAGGTTTGACGCTAGCTGGAGGTTTTGGTCAACAACGGCGTCCTATAGTTGCTGGATTAATGGGCATTCTTGGTTATGGCATTGGCTGGTTGATTTGGCAAGCGGCAGTGCCATTTGCTCCCGTAGAGCGGTTACTAGGGATAATTACTGCCGTTGCCGTTGCTCCCCTTGTCTTAGGCTTAGGGTTGCCTAGCCATTACCTCGTTCATGCCATAGTTGCCGCAGCAGGTACAGGTACAGTTCTTGGCGGTTTAGTCTGGTTAAGGTTCTTACCTGCCGATTTTCTCGTTAATCTGTTTTCTCACGCTGATGCGAGTTTGGCAAATTTTATCAACAGTCTTGCTTTTTTCTGCTTGTGGGCTGCCTTATTAGGATTCTGGTTAGGGGTTAGTTATTACCTTTTAGTACCTGTGCTGCGTTGGCTAGGTTGGCGTTGATATTCGCTTTGTTGTTTGTTCTTTGCTAAAGACTACGAATAACAACTAACCAACAACAAATAACACTTTTATATCCAACTCAGGATAGATGTACGCTACGCCACAATAAAAATGGAAATAGGATTAGTTATCGAGGACACCGTGTTCTCAACACAAAGCACTATGAGTACCGAGCTAAATCCAACCTATAGTTATAAAGTTGGTGGGCATTTGCCACTTGATGCTCCTACCTATGTAGTGCGGCAAGCTGATTTTGACCTTTATGAAGGACTGAAAGCTGGAGAGTTTTGTTATGTACTTAATTCCCGGCAGATGGGGAAAAGCAGCTTGCGGGGGCGAACGATGCACAAGCTACAAGCAGAAGGAATTGCCTGTGCAGGGATTGACCTGACGAAGATTGGTAGCCAAGATATTATCCCAGATCAGTGGTATGCAGGGGTGATTAGAAGTCTAGCGAGAGGGTTCACTCCCCTGTGTCCTTCTCTGTTGAGGGGAGATGAAGGAGGGTTCAATTTACGAACTTGGTTAAGCGATCGCGAATATCTGTCTCCTGTTCAGCGCTTAAGCGAGTTTATTGAACAGGTATTACTCACTTCAATTAGCCAAAATATTGTCATTTTTATAGACGAAATTGATAGTACCCTTAGCTTAAATTTCAAAACTGACGACTTCTTTGCATTTATCCGGGCTTGTAATGAATATCAACGCCTGACGTTTGCTCTACTCGGAGTAGCAACACCCTCGGATTTAATCCAAGATAAAAAGCGGACACCCTTTAATATCGGTCGGGCAATTGAATTACAGGGCTTTCAATTAGATGAAGCACAGCCTTTAGCCAAGGGATTAGCGCTAAAAGTTGCCAATCCCCAAGCGGTACTGGAAGCGGTATTAGATTGGACAGGAGGGCAACCGTTTCTTACCCAAAAGCTGTGTAATATCATCTTCCACTCTGATTCAATAATCCCAGGTAGAGAAGCAGAGGGCGTTGCCAATCTCGTACAGTCACGACTCATTGAGAATTGGGAAACTCAGGATGACCCTCCGCATCTGAAGACAATTCGCGATCGCATTCTCCGAATTGGTAAACGCACAGGCCCTTTACTAAAGCTTTATCGGCAAATTTTGCAGCAAGGTTCAATCATTGCTGATGATAGCTCTGAACATTTAGAATTACGCCTTTCTGGGTTGGTCGTCAAGCGACCGGGTTCAGATGAACACCAAGGTCATCCCTGTTTAAGCGTTTACAACCGTATTTATTCGTCTATATTTAACTGGAGTTGGCTGAACAAGGCATTAGCAGATTTTCAGCCAGATTTTTTAGAAGTTGTTGCCAATCAAGAGCAAAAACTTTTGTCCATGCTAGGAGTCATGGATGGTAAAAACTTTGATGATATTCTTTATGAAATTTTGGGTTCAGTAATCCTGAAAGTTGGAGAATTACTCCATGTAGATCAAACGACTATTTTCTTGATTGACGAGGAAAAAAATGAGATATGGTCAATTTTGGCTAAAAACCAAAGTGGTAGTTCTCCAGAAGTTGAAATATCAGCAAATCGAGAGATTGTTGGTCTAGTTGCCACCTTGAAGGAAATGGTTAACATTCCTTTCTACTTCTCAGAAAATCTATCTAGTGTTAGCCAAAACAAAGCTAAAAGAACAGGCTACCATACCTATACTTTACTAGCGCTACCACTGTTGAATGAAAAGGGCAATTTAGTTGCTGTTGTTCAGTTACTCAATAAGCTAAAAATAGATACTAATCCCAACGCTCCACTTTTAGATAGAATTGATAAAAAAGGGTTTACAGAAGCAGATGAAAAGCAGTTTGCTGAATATGCACCTGCGGTTCAACGAATTCTCGAACGATGTCAGTCTTGTTATAAATTAACTCAAAGACTCCAAGCCTCAGAAGCACTGACAGAAGCAACGCGATCGCTTTCTCAGAGTAGCCTAGACTCCGAAGAAATCCTTGGGCGAGTCATGGAAGCGGCAAAGAAGCTAATGAATGCTGACCGCAGCACACTGTGGCTATTAGACCGCGAGGTGGGTGACCTATGGACAAAAATCCCTCAAGCTGATGGTTCAGTCAAAGAAATGCGTGTACCCATAGGTATTGGTTTTGCTGGAAAAGTTGCAGAATCTGGTGAGATTTTGAATATTCCCTTTGACCTTTACGATCATCCTGATTCGGCTAATTCCAAAAAATTTGACCAGGCTACAGGCTATCGAACTTGTAGCTTGCTCTGTATGCCCGTTTGGAGTCCTGATGGTGAATTATTAGGAGTTACTCAACTCGTCAACAAACGGAAACAAGGCGAGTTCCCTGAGTACAACCCAGCAGATTGGCCCACAGCACCAGAATGCTTTAAAGCCAGCTTTGATGCCAATAGTCAAAAATATATGCAAATCTTTAACGCTCAAGCAGGTGTAGCACTGCAAAATGCGAAAAAGTTTGCCACAGTTAAACAAGAAGCAGAAACTCAGCAACAAAACGTCGTCAGCCAAACCCTAGCAATGCTCAATCGGGTGATGGAAAATGATGGCTTTGATGATATTCTCGATGCGACATTACGTTCGATCACGATAAAACTAGGAAAATCTTTAAGTGCAGACCGAACAACGATTTTCTTATTAGATGAAGAGAAAAACGAATTTTGGTCAATTATTGCTGAGGATGAAAATGAAGGTGAAGGTTCCCTAGAGATTCGGATTCCTGCCGACAAAGGGATTGTTGGTGAGGTGGCACTACGCAAACAATTGATTAATATTTCCTTCGATTTCTATGATGATCCACGCTCAGTGACAGCTAAAGAATTTGACAAGAAGAATGGATACCGTACCTATACGATGTTGGCATTGCCACTCTTAAATGAGCAGGGTGGTTTAGTAGCGGTTGTCCAGTTACTCAACAAGTTAAAACGGGGATATAGCCGAATCGCTCCTCTATCAGAAAAAATTGACCAAGAGGGCTTTACACAAACTGATGAAGAACGATTTGCAGAAAATGCCCCATTAATTGAAATGATTCTAGAAAGCTTCCGTTCCTATCACAAAACAGCGAGAGGACAACGAGTAGCCGCAGCACTGATGGCAGCAACACGTTCAGTCAGCCAGAGTAGTTTGGAACTCGAAGAAATTCTCAAACGGGTGATGGAAGCAGCGAAGAAACTAATGAATGCTGACCGCAGCACGTTATGGCTTTTAGATCATGACGCTGCTGAATTGTGGACAAAGATTCCTTTTGAAGATGGTTCATTAGGAGAAGTCCGTGTACAGGTTGGGGAAGGCTATGCAGGTAAAGTTGCCGAATCTCACAAGCCTCTGAATGTTCCCTTTGATCTCTATGGTTACCCAGGTTCTGAGACAGCTAGAAAAACTGATCAAAAGAGTGGTTATCGCACTTATAGCTTGTTGTGTATGCCCGTTTTTAGCCCTGATGGTGAGTTGATTGGTGTCACTCAATTAGTGAATAAGAAGAAACCCGGTGATTTTCCTGAGTACAACCCAGCAGATGGAATAGAAGCGCCAGAACACTTGCAAGTCAGTTTTGATGAAAGTGATCAAAAATATATGCAAATATTCAACAATCAAGCTGGCGTTATTCTTCAGAATGCCGAATTGCTAGCCGCTGTCAAACGACAGGAGGAAACACTGCGAGATCAACTCACTGCAACATAAGCCAGTTTGTAGCAGAAGCCGTCAGCTATCAGCCATCAGCTTTTTTGTTTTCCTAAATATATTGGAACCGCCAACAGTTCGGGCACGACGTGCAATTTCAGGATGATTGTGCTGGAAGAGAGTGACATGATCGGTATCCAGAATATAGCGACTCACGCTGGCTAATTCTCCCCTAGTGTGACTTCATCAGTAGCGACTTCGGCATCTAGTTCACGTCGATAGGCAGCCATATCTTCTACAAACTCATCAAAGAGTGGATCGTCTTTGAACATACGCTATTCTTGTCCTGAGTCTAATCTAACAACTAGGCTCTTCGTCATAGCCATCATCCTCTCGATCTCGTCGTGCACAATGACTTCCAATATCAGGAGCGAGAATGAACTCTTTCTTTAGTTGCGGTTCGCCATACACTTTATTAGGTACATAACCTAAATTTTCAATCCAAGCAACAAATTCATTCACATAGGGCTGATTCGCTGTTGATTTATGCCCCTGTTGTGCATGAATAATGGGTGTAAGTGAAGTAGGTAAGGGAATGGGTTTGTCGCCAAAGTAGTAGAAATGCCGAGACATCAAGACATACACACCACCTAAATCTTGCTCTCGGTTACTCTCATTGTGAACACTTGCTCGTAATGTTGGCGGTGTACCCTGGCTGTAATCGTAGATGCAGTCACCAACACGATGCTCGAACTTCTGGCTGTTCCACTTTGGAATTTTGTAAGGACTATGAACTCGGCAAAACTCGTCGTACTCTTGCTGAGTCATTTTGTCAGTCACCTGCATCGTATACACAATGCAACTAGAGATATTGCCAATTGGTGAATGTGCAGAACCAAGTCCAACAACCCAATCTCCAATATTTGCTGCTCGGCGAATAGCAGGTTTACAAATTGCAAGTGTGCAAAGTTCCCAAAAGGGATTGGGAGCAGCACCATCATCGTAACGTAGACAGTAGGAAAAGAGTTTCATACAGGCAGCTTCCGTCTGGACAAGTAGGGGAAGAAGCAGTTATGAAAATACGATAGAAGCAGTTTACTGTATGTGTATGCCACTGTTTTAACAGAATGTATTGCTGCTACGACATCAAGTGATAAAAGTATTCTAACTGCGTCCCATTACGAAAGTTCCTGGAAAAGCGATTGTGCTGCTGACTCCACAAACTAAAGAAAATACTTGTCTGTTTCGCAGACTGCTGCCGTAAAAGTAGCTGAAGCGATTGGCGATCACACAATTGATTTCCTCCTCTACCACGCTGGAATTTGGGAAGAAAACGCTTTTGAGTCAACGTATTCTTTTGAAAAATCAACACGGAGGAAATGGAGCAGATTACGTTAATAGGAACTAAGAAATAGGAAGAGGACAAGAGAGCAAAATCTCTTTTGTCCTTTTTAGAAGACGTACTACGTCATTACTAAATCTGCTTAGGCTTATCCGAAAGCAACGGGGCTAAAGACAACCCAAAAGACGAGTACAACACCAGCTAAAACCATGCTGTAAGTGACGTTGCGCTTGTGGGTTTTGGAACTGCCTGCAGGTTTCATCAGTTTATCGTCTGTTTCCTCAAAAATACTTAAGTTGCTTCTGGTAGGAGCCGCCGTTCTCAGGCTGACTGCGACCAAAATGACGACAGAAAGAACAAACAGCAGAATTGCAAAGTGCAAGAAATTAATGCTGGCATACATCACCAATGGCTTCCAGGTAATCCAACCTGCTTTTACTCCTAGCTCCGAAATAAATCGGATTGCCCCAAGGATAAAGCCGCTAATTAGAGTGGCTTTCGCATTTGCAACTGAAGAAACGCTACTATCCTGTAATAATAACGACAGTCAATGAATCATCTTTTTATTTTTTTATCTTTGTTAAATTAATTAATAATTGGGGTTCAAGAACGTATTAATCATCCGCTTAATGTAGGACTGATTGGGTTTGGGATGTCGGGACAGGTGTTTCATGCACCGATGATTAATGCGGTTTCTGAGCTAAGGCTAGCAAAGGTTGTAGAGCGACCTAAGGAAGAATCAAAGCGCACCTATCCTTGGGTAGAGGTTGTCAAGGATATCGATGATGTCTTGAATGACAAAGCAATTGATGTGATTGCGATCGCAACTCCTAATTCCTCCCATTTTGAACTTACCAAAAGGGCACTTTTAGCTGGAAAACATACTGTTGTTGATAAACCATTTACTATTACTTCACACGAAGCACAGCAATTAATTGATTTAGCTAATCAGACGAATAAACTCTTAAGTATATTTCAAAACCGGAGATGGGATAGTAGTTTTAAGACACTTCAACAAGTTATAAATCTAAACTTACTAGGAGAACTGGTAGAGTATGAAGCACATTTTGACCGCTTCAAAAATCAAATCAAACAAAATGCTTGGAGAGAAACCAGTGGACTCGGTTCAGGGGTACTATATGACTTGGGTACACATTTAATTGACCAAGCACAAGTCCTCTTTGGTTTACCCAAATGGATTACCGCCGACATCCGAACGCAACGAAAAGGTGGAGTTGCAGATGATAGTTTTGAAGTAATTCTTGACTACAACCACCTGAAAGTTACTTTAAAATCCGGGATGTTGATCAGAGAGACAGGAGCAAGCTTTAGCTTACACGGTACTGAAGGCTCATTTATCAAATATGGTCTTGACCCACAAGAAGATGCCTTGAAGCGTGGCGAGACACCTTTAAATACCCAAAATTGGGGACAAGAACCAGAGGAAGAATGGGGACTACTCAATACGTAGCTAAACGGCTTGCATTACCGTGGGAAAATCGAAACCATTGCAGGTTCCTATCAGTCCTTTTATCAAAATATCTATGATGTTATTGCAAACAGTCAAGAGCTGATAGTCAAGCCGGAAGAAGCAAGAAATACAATCCGCATCATTGAGTTAGCATTCGAGAGCAACAGGCAAAAGCGTTCAATAGCGTTTTCTCTGTAACTTTCAGCAAGCTTTTAACCTTTGTAGCCGCCGATTTAGTTAATCGTGAAATACCGTTCGTTTCTTGGCTATAACTTTGCCGTCTGGATCGAAGTTAATTTGATACTGAATCCAGGCCAGATCGCACAGAAGTGAGCAGCGACCATCATTCCCATAAGACCATGTAGACTGCGACATTAAGTCAGAGTTACCAAAGGATTCAAGATTTCTATGTAAGGGATTGCCTAGTAACTCTAATACCTTAGTTCTCGTCATTCCTGGCGTTATGTTGTTAAAGTCGGTTTCTGAAAATTCTGGAGGAAGTATAGTATCAAGGGTGGGATAGAGGGAAAAGTAGCTTTCTGTATGCGTGTACATATAGGTGCATACATAGAGGATAAGTAGTAATATGCCTGAGCCAAATATCTTAGGGATTAATTTCATAAACGTCCTCCTTTGGCGACTCAAACGGAACTAGAACTTGTAATGGGAAAAGGCGATATGCGATCGCCTTTTCCAAAAATATCTCTTCAAACCATAGCGCAAACCCAAACAATAACTCTTGTAGAGTAGGGTAACGCTCACCTACCCCTGTGTCTTGGTGGTAGGGCAAGAAGGCAATGCACAAGAAAGCCGAAACCCTAATTTTTCTATGTCTTAGCCTGACTTGTGCGCTACAACCTACGACCTAACACCTAACACTTTGATATGGGAATGTAAAACAGCTTACCAAGGACTGCCCACCATCGTAAAGCTTGCCCAATAGTAAGGATGTTTCAAATCTTTGTCTCCCATCCTTACTAATTCTGGTGGTAGAGGTAATGTTTTAGAGGTAGTAACTAGTTGACCTCCTTGGATCTGCACTTGTCCCTTAAGCATCGCGAGTTGAGTCTGTCGTAGTGCCTCCGCCTTAATTGGTG
The DNA here is from genome assembly GCF_014849525.1 of Microcoleus sp. FACHB-SPT15. Classification (NCBI taxonomy): domain Bacteria; kingdom Bacillati; phylum Cyanobacteriota; class Cyanophyceae; order Oscillatoriales; family Microcoleaceae; genus Microcoleus; species Microcoleus sp. FACHB-SPT15. Next base: position 30,811 of record NZ_JACJNU010000022.1, read on the forward strand.
CTTGCCTCAACTGTTCGTACATTTGGGTCATTAGCCCCAATGTTCCTTCATCACTAACAGACCACAAACTCGCTAAAACTGATTTTGCTCCAGCCTGCACCGCTAGCCCTGCAAACCCTAACTCCGCTTCCTCATCTCCCAATGCCGTTTTACAAGCGCTGAGTACTAAGAGTTCTACGGGTGGGTTATTCCAGCCCAATTGAGACAACTGATCCAGACGCAGTTTAGTATCCCACAGTTGAATGTAAGAGTTCTTGGGGGCACCTGAGCGAAAAACAGCATGGGTCGCTAGGTGAATGATGCCATACGGTCGCTGCTTTCGCTGTGCTTTGAGGTTCTGTAAGGTAAAGGCATCATCAAGGAAAGACTCGCCTTTCCACAGAGACGAAGTAATCGTCGATAACTCCACTGGCACAGCCGGTAAAGGCCTTAGATCAGTAAATTTCTCTGCTCCCATTGCCAGAACCTGCGCGTCTTTAATATCCGTGTAGCTGGTGTCGGTGAGGGTCAGGCTAGGTAGTAAACCAACACTGTATTTCTCAATGAGAAACTCTTGACCATCATAGAGGGCAGCTATAGGAAGAGAGCGCAAGCCAACATCCATGACGAAGCCAAGATTTTGGATACCTTGTGCTTTCAACTCAGCTTCAAGAGGGGCAATCATCCATTGATAAAGTTGCTTCCCTGGAAATAGATAGTCATCTTTACTGCGAACATTAGTCACTTCCAAGCGCAACTGATCAGCAACTCTGAGGACTTTAGCACGAGTTGTTCCCTCTACTCGCTTGCGAATTGGTGCGCCCGTAGGAGTCACCAGTACTAATTCCAACTGGTATTCAAAATTGCGGATATTGGAGTTGAGGCTTGCGGACGAGCTACTATTTGCCTCATCCTGGGTAAGCGTCTGAGGCACAAACGTGACATAGATGACAGCTGGTTTAACGCCAGTCGCTTGCTCAATGTTTTGAAGAGTAGTTTGGCTGCTTGACAAAGTTGCGTTTGCCGACGGAGCCTTAAAAGACTTTCCAAAATATTTCTCAAACTGAGAAGTAAAAAAGCGATCGCGCGTTTCCACGATGTCAGACGCATCTTCCGCTGAAGCCACCTCCTGAGCCGCTGGTTGTTGTAATGAATTCGCTAACAGGGAGTTGTTTGTACTGGGGTCATCACCTGGGTCATCGCCTGGGTCGTCTCCAGGATCATCACCTGGGTCATCACCTGGGTCGTCTCCAGGATCATCACCTGGGTCATCACCTGGGTCGTCTCCAGGATCATCACCTGGGTCATCACCTGGGTCATCACCTGGGTCATCACCTGGGTCATCGCCTGGGTCATCGCCTGGGTCATCACCTGGGTCATCACCTGGGTCATCGCCTGGGTCATCGCCTGGGTCATCGCCTGGGTCATCGCCTGGGTCATCACCTGGGTCATCGCCTGGGTCTGGGTCTGTATTATCTGTGATATTAGGAGGCCCTGCCTGATTCCCTGGACCTTGCTCACGTTGATTGATAGTACCAGGAGTAATGGTGCCTGCCGCTGTTAACGTTACAGCCCCCGAATCGCCTGGTCCCTGCTCACTCGTATCAATACCATCGACAGTGATATTGCCTTGAGTGGAAGTTATCGTTACAGAACCCGCATTGCCTGGACCCTGCTCACTTGTATTGATGCTGCCAGTATTGATGTCATTGACGGCGGTCAATCTTACCAAACCCGCATCGCCTTGACCTTGATTAGACGTGTCGATATTTCCCACGTTAATACTGCCTGCTGCATTCATAATTAGCGACGGAGTCGTGGTCAACGTCACAAAATCTGGATCGTCAGCAGGAATTGCCCCTGTCGTGTCTGGCCCAGTGATTGTAATATTTCCTCCTATAATGCTGCCCCCTGAAATAACTTTCAGAGCAACTCCTGTGTAGTCACCCAAATTCACATCAGTAGCTGAGTCAATAATTGGGTCATAAAGGCTGTAAAAGTTGCCAAAGCCACCTGAACGGTTGAGAACCGAGAAGCTACCGCCACTCTTAAAGTGAGCATCGCCAGAGATAATCCCATCACTAACAAGACTTAGGGAATCCCCACTTTGGAACGGTGTCTGTTGATGATTCAGGGCAAGGATATCAACACCTTGAATGCCTTCAACATACAGATTTCCCCCTGTCTTGGCGATGAAGGGATTTGCCACACTATCTCGCACACGCACTGTATCCTGTGCCAGCAGATTCAAATCACCTGTCGTCTGTAGCGTGCTTTCTACTAACGTGAGATTATTCTGAGCCGATAGTGTTGCTGTTTGAGATGTTACCTGATTGGCGACGATATCCCCGTCCTCAATTGGCAAACCCGATCCAGCGAGTTCTGCCTGTCCGGTACCATTGACTACAATACCTGTGTTTTGTCCACTTCCAGTGAGCAATTGAGGTAATGACAAAGGCGTTAAGGGGGCATCTGACGGCGAAATCTCTAAACTCAGCAGGTGTCCGGGTTGGGTGATGCGTAAGAGACTTTCACCGGGAACTGTGGCTACGTTAATCTGTCCACCTGGTGCTGACAAACTACCCGTGCTGACGACAGTACCACCCAATAGGCTTAAGTTCTGACCGTTTGCTACACTCAGTTGACCCGCATTCACAATTGCCCCAGGTGTTCCAGTGGTAGAGAAGTCGAAGGCGCTAGGTGTCCCAACCAATGTCGCGTAATTATTCGGTTCAGTAGCACTAAACCACTGATTACCCAAGCCAATACCAGTTGCTGTAGTTGCGGTGAAAGCGGCTGGCACATCCAGACGCGCATTCTGACCAAAGACAATGCCAGCCGGATTCATTAAGAAAAGATTGGAATTACCCCCAGTGACTTGAATCAATCCGTCAATGACTGAGGGATTACCACTATTAATACGAGTGAGGATATTCTGAATCGTTGGGTTGGAGAGGAAGTTTGCTGTCTGGTTTTGATCTAGACCAAACTGTGTAAAACTATGGAAGAGATTTGCCCCATCTGCCGATGTCTGACCGCCAGTAATGTCATAGCGTGTGCCATCAGGTGATACAACAGTGCCCGTGCCATCAGCCGCAGGAATAATTGGTTGTGCTTGTGCGACAGATGGAAACAGGCACAAAAAAGAAACTAGGAAATAATTATATTTTCGTTTCACTTTTCTGACCTCATTTTCCTTTTCCCCACGGGGAAGCGAACTATCGTTCCCAAACATTTTGCGACCTGCGGTTAGCGGCTTCTGCCTACAGCCACTTTCCTTGAATTTTCTAATGAAAATAAAGACACTGTTCATTTCAACGGATTGCACTGCCAACTTAACTCCAGCCATCGAGTGTAGGAAATCTAGAACCCCGATGAGCCTCAAACTCAATTTAAATCTGTTTGATTACTTCATTAATAATAGATCTCTGCGCTTTGTCTAGAGGTCAGAGGCTACTAACAACAGACGAAACTGCTAGATCTATCAACGGATTAGGTAATCACACTCGATGTCATTTAGTCTTGACGTTTGTCAGACAAATTAAGTGCCCTGAGAATGGAAGCTCATTAAAACTGTTCACCTTACTGTTTTCCTACGAACGCCAATCTAATTTCTGTTTAAGGTAGTGCTGAAACAAGTACCTGTACTCTTGTGTTCTTCCCTGGCACTATCAAGGCAGTCTTGCCCTTTTACAGTATTACGCTGAAGCTTAGAGGTTTCGGGAAATTTACACGCGCTGCCTTACCTAAGAGTCTGAGTACTGTCTTCTAGCAATGCTTTGAAGGTGAATTGTTGGCTTTGTATTAAATAGTATATCGCAAAGCTTATCTTGTAAGGTGTTCTCTGTCGATGCAACGATCTTCTTTAAGATAATTTCCTGTATCAAGAGAGTATTTCATAAAATCTTTTTATTAGTAACTTAATCCAGGATTTATAATAGTAAAATTCAATGTAATCTTAGGAAATTAATAAGGTAATAACCAAACTTATTCCCTAACCTGATATTAGAACAATTGATAATAAATTCTTTGTAAAAGTGCCCTAAACAAAAGGTTTAAAAGGGTACGCTGTTGTGTACCCCTTTCTAAAAGGTGATGCAATATCAAGATGAAATTGAAAGTCTCGACTCACTAATAGCTAAACGCTGCTTCTTGGCGTCCTACTACTTCTGGTGTACCCGCAACTAAACGCAACTGATCACAATGGAATGTTAACCAAGGTTGCTCTAAGCCTAAGCTAGCAAAGGGGCTGCCGACGGGAACTTGTACCTCGCTGCTTACAAGACCGACTTGAGCTTGTAACTCACCCTTGAATAAGAGAATAGAAGCTAATTCTGTGCTGAAAACATCGCCGCTAAACGGCAAGGGTAACCCAAAGTTTTGTGGGTGGTAGCTGAGGCGGCATAGCGTCTGTTCTCCCTGACGAACAATAACGCGCTTGTTATAACCGGAGGTTGTGCGATCGCTATCTTTCCAAGTAAAGTCAGCCATTTGTTTCGGGAGTCCCCAAATTTCTCGTCCCCCCTCAACTGAATCAGCGTTGTCTACATAGATGTGAGAAATCCAACCCCCAACTCTGCTGGTATACCGTACAAGACCAGCCACCACAATCAACTCACTGTACTCCAACACGGAACCGGGACCGTAATTGGATAGATAAACCCCGCCTATAGTCTTGCCAGGAAAGACAGAGACAATCTCAAATTCTTTAGGGATAAGTGGACGTACTCGCTCAATATCAATGAGTTGAACAGTCTGAAGAGCGTAGCCTCGGAGTGTCCAGGGTGCCGATGGATAGGCCATAGCAATTTGGGATTCTAGGTTGGTAGTACTGAGCCAGATGTAATGTACATTTCAGTCCTTTAATCACTTAGCAATTTGTAAGTCGTCGCTTTTTGTCTGTTGTTCAATGGAAGCAACACACTACAGAAACAATCAATTGCTACCGTGACAAAAACTCAGGCTATAAACCGAAGTAATTAACCGAACTTGAATTACAAACGGCACTATACTCCTAAGCTTAATTCCCAACTTTTAAGAGTTCCTATATCCATAGGAGCATAATCTATGACCTGCAACTGCCAGACACCCGCCGTTGGTAGATTGAGGAGTTGCTTAAGTGCAGGTGTAGTATCTACAGAATAGGTTTCTTGGATTTGAGTTCTAGAACCAAGAGTGCGATTTTGTATCAGCACAGTCTGACCTGTGGGTGCTTTCAAGCTCACCTCAATATCTCCTAAAAAAGCGTGTTCAACATTGACTGTGACCTTAATCTCTCGTACAGTTGCTGAGTCATTCACCCGAATCGCACTCATAATCCCTTGGGGGTTGTTGTCAGGAATCCCAACCGCGCTATCGTTACGTCCTGTGATGCGGCGAACACTAGCTTGGGAACTTTGGGCGATTTTCTGCTTAGCCGCTTGTACCGCTTTAAAGGCATTTACCTTGCCATAACCGAACCACTGCGAAAAACCATTTGTATCGTAAGTACCCAGCCGCATTCCTAACTGGGGGTCAGCATCTCGGTCAACAATTTTGTCTGCTGTTTCTTGGAGAAGACGCTTCACATCTTGCGCTGTAAGGTCAGGGTTGGCGGAGAGTACCAATGCTGCGACACCTGCAACGACGGGACAAGCACTGGAGGTGCCGCCAAATGAACTGACAAAGTTTCCGGATTCGTACCCTAGCACTCCTACCAGATCCGCAGTAAAAACACCCAATCCAGGAAGTTGTGCAGTTACTTCTGGTGCCGTACTAATAAAGCCAGTTTTTTCAAACCACATTCCGGGTGGTGCATTGTTGCTGGGCGCACATACCGAGACATTTGTACCCCAGTTGCTATAGGCAGATTTTTTGCTGAGGCTGGTACAAGCAGAAACAGTGATGACATCTGGGTGAATCGTGAAGCCACCCAGCCAGTTTGTCGGACCATTAAGTAAGCCACTCGGCCAACCTCGCTCAAAGATGGTGCCACTGACGGGACGATTGGCATTACCTGCTGCGAAGACAACAACACAGCCTTTCCCTTGGCGCCCTTGGGTTGCAGCACGGGTAAGGGCTGCCCGTTGACGTAAGGAGAGGGGGAAGTAAACGGCGGCGGGTCCCCAACTGCACGAGACGACACTTGCACCATTGGCAATGCAATAGTCAAACAACTGTTCTATGGTGTCATCATCCAAGTAACCAGTGGTGCGGAGAGGCATCAATGCACAGCCAGGGGCAACACCGACAATGCCATTGCCATTTTCTTCAGCAACCGCGATTCCCGCACAAGCGGTTCCATGACTCTCATCCGAAATATCTGGCAGGGGCAAAAAGTCTTGGTTTTTGAAGTCTTTGGGCGCAACAATTTTGCCAGTCCCTTGAAAATCTGGATGGTTCAAGTCAACGGCATCATCAGCAACGGCGACAACAATAGAACGAGTGCCGCGAGTGATGTCCCAAGCTTTTTCAATATCGATGTGAGAATTAGTGGCTAGCGCTGAACCACCGTTGTGGTAGAGATACCACTGTTGAGAATACTGGGAGTCACGGGGGCGGTAGTGAGAGTCTTGGGGAACAACGATGTTGGGTTCAGCCGTTAAGACTTCGGGACGCCCCATTAATCGGTTAGCGATTTTAACCGGATTTTCTGTAGCGTTACTGGTGACTTGGAAGACGAAGGTGTTGGGGATGCCCTCTACGGGTTTCACCGATTGTAAGCCGAATTCGGAGGCGATCGCATTAATTATTCCTTCATCCGTTTCTGGAGTAAATTGAATTGTCAACTGGTCAGTTAGGTAAACCAGTGTCTCAGGATTATTCTTGAGTTGGTAAACATGACTGGCATAGGCGACAGCATCACTATTGCGTGCTGCCTGCATTGCCCTGTCCCGTTGCCGGGGGTCAACTCGAAATTCTTTGAGTAGAGTGCGGGGAATTTCTCGTTGTTCTTCGATGGGTAAGGCTTGTGACAATTGTTCAGCAGCGTCAGAAGTTGTGCTAACTGTAAAGCGATCGCTTACCTTCAAAAGTGCTAGTTCCTCGCCTCCTCTTTGTAACAGTACGCCCACATTTTTTTCCGGGACACCCGTTGTCGAGGGAGAATCTTCTGGTGCAGACTCTGGGAGGCTAGTCATAGGTTATACGGCTCCAAACAAACACTATTTTCCATTCTCAAAGGGTGTCTAGGCTAGTCGGCCTATGAAGGTGTTAGGTCGTAGGTAGTAGATTTTAGGGGAAAAGCGATCTCTTCAATGTTGGTCAGGAAACTTTTTAGTTTCGGTTTCAGTCTAACCTCGCGAGACTTTGGCACTTTCTTTACTGTCAGTACTACAACCGATAGTCCTCTGGCAATGGTAAGATACCGAAGTTTGATACGCTGTTTCTTTATCGATAACCCCAAAATTATTTCATGGTCTCCTCTGGAACTGTCCGTCGCCTAGGCTTTACCTGCCTTGTCTCCTTACCATTCACGGCTGCTTTGGCGCTCCTGCCTCCGGCACAGGCTCAAAATGCTGACCCTGTGTTTCCAGAAGGTGCCGATGAAATGCAGCAAGACTTGACCGATCCCAATGACCTACGACCTTTGACCCAAGATAGCAGCCTTCTAAGTTTACAAGGAGGGCAGCGGTTGATGGCAGAGGCAAGTGGTGCGGTTGATTCACAAAACTATACCTTAGCTGCAACAAAGCTTCAGGAAGCACGTCAAGTCTTCAACCAGTTGTCTAATTTCTACCAACAGCTATCGACCAGTTTTTCGGGAATCGACAACCGGATTTTTGATGCCCAACGTCAAAAAGCCCTGGAAACAGCAGAAATGCGAGATGAAGCAACTTATCAGCTAGCACTGGTGCATCGGGCACAAAACCAGCCTGAGTTAGCTGTACCGTTGTTAATTCAGATTATTCGTTCTCAGAACCCAACACGCGACTTAGGTAAGCGGGCTTACCAGCAGCTATTTGAGTTAGGGTTTGTGGATTCTCCCTATCCTAGACCGCGTGATAGCCAGCCTACTTCTTCCTCGCCTGCGACTCCTGGAAGTTAAATTAGACGTAGAAGGTTTAGGAGAAACGGGAGTATCGAATGATTAACCTAGAGCAAGTTGAGGCAATGATCAAGGCAGAGCTACCAGATGCTCAGGTGCAGGTTCAAGACCTAACGGGTGGTGGTGACCATCTTCAAGCAATCGTTGTTTCTTCGGCATTTGAAGGTAAGTCCCTGGTGAAACAGCACCAGCTTGTTTACGGGGCGCTGCAACAAGCGATGGCAACAGAAGCCATTCATGCCCTAGCTCTTAAAACCTATACACCTGCTGCGTGGAATGCGGCGAGTCAGGTTGTTTAAGCCGCAACCTTTAAAGGTACATTCTCAACCATCGCTAAACTAGAGCTATGGGAAGATACACAAAGGGATTTAACTAAAACGATGACACCAGAACTGAAAGAGCGAATTGACAGCTTAGTAAACCAGAACAAAATTATGGTTTTCATGAAGGGCACAAAGCTGATGCCCCAATGTGGTTTTTCTAATAATGTCGTCCAGATTCTGAATACTCTAGGTATTCCTTTTGAAACAGTGGATATCCTGGCGGATCAGGAACTGCGTCAGGGAATCAAAGAATACTCCAATTGGCCGACAATTCCCCAGGTGTACATTAACGGGGAGTTTGTCGGTGGCTCAGATGTGATGATTGAGCTATATCAAAACGGTGAATTACAGCAACTAGTTGAAGTGGCTCTGGCTTCCTAAAAAACAACGGCTGAGCACAGTCCACTACTCAACCAATAAAGCTTGTGCCAGTAATTCTGTCAAAGCAAGTTGTACTCAAAAAAGCCCGCAAGTGTGGGCTTTTTTCATATCTTCTCAACCAACCAAGATGTATGACCTTAAAGCTGAAATTGCATTTATTCCTACTGATTTAGGAGGACGGAGGATGCCGACCTGTTCCGGCTGGCGTCCGCAATTTCGCTACTGTGATCAAGACGAGCCTGAAGACTGGGATGTCGTTTTCTTCACAGATGAAGATGTTGAATGGGTAACGCCTCGTCAAACGGTTAAAGCCTACTTGTGCTTTCTAAGCCCCCATCGTCAGCTCGGCAAGCTTTATCCTGGTACAGAGTTTCTGTTACGTGAAGGCGCTCGTATTGTCGCAAAAGGGAAAGTTCTTGAAATTTTGGCACTTGAAGAATCGGCTAGAAAACGAGTAGAAAGTCAATCCTACTAAGCGATAGCGGCATTAAAGTTGCGTCTTGATACACTACTTTAACTAAGCCTAAAAAAGCACTAGGCAATTGGTTTATACCCAATTGCCTAGTTTTTGCCTATTTACTAATAACCAGTAACTACAAGTGCTAATAGTAGTCAGTTTCTGGTTCTGGGAGAGGCATCACTTCAAAATTAGAAGGGTCTCGTAGGTAGCGGGTAGCTTCCTCTTCTAAACGGTGGATGCGGTAGGATTCAAGGGCATTTGTGTGCCGGAGGGCTGCTAGGTAGCCATCAATATACAACCGCAGGTCATCGAAGCGATAACCTCTATTCCACATAAAAACTAAAGCATCAGTAAGCTGTTGGTAGTAGCGTATGGTTTCAGTATCTTGAAGCATGGTTTAAAGAGTTTTGAGTTGGTAATTTTAAGTTTTGAGTTGTACGCTGTCAATTGGATGAGTCACACCTACAATGACAAATACTACTCATTGTTATTGTGCCCAAGGTAAGCAGGGAAATCTCCTAGCTTGGGTAAGAAGAATATTTCCCGCTTAGTTGGCAAAATTGTCATAGGACTGATTTTTCGGAAACTAAAGTGTATAGGCAAGAAAGGCGATCGCATGGATCGCCTTTCTCTCAGCTGAGGTAGAGATGCTTGGTTATACGGCATCGCCCAGTTGGGGGTATTTTTTTGAGCAATCGGCGGTTCAGACATCAGCTTACTCAGCAGCAGTCGAATACGTTAATGTTCGTTAAGCTTATTGTACCCCTAGAGCCACTATACGGTTGGAGCCTTCCTCTTACTATCTAGTAGAACAGTTCTGGGGAACTGTTGAACTGGCTATCTTTATATCTTCCCTCGAAGTGAGCTTGCTTCCTCAGTAACAGCTGTTACAAAATCTTGACATTAGCTTTGATAACCTGAGACGCACCGCGTCAAGGAAGTAAGCTGCCGTGGGATTGGTTTCTATTCAAATTGTTGAGGGTAATCCTCATTTGCGATCGCTATTGGGCTGGCACTTACAGCAATCAGGCTACTGGGTGCATCAATCAGCAACACTGCATCAGGCAAGAGACACGTTCTACCATCGTCAACCGACACTGGTTGTTCTTGACTCTGATTTACCTGATGGTGACGGTGTCGAGTTTTGTCGCTGGCTTCAGCAGCAGCGGCAATCGCTGATTTTAATGTTGTCTGCCCGCAACACAGAAAGTGATATCGTTGCCGGACTCAAAGCTGGTGCGGATGATTACTTGACTAAACCGTTTGGGATGCAAGAGTTTATGGCGCGGATTGAGGCACTAATTCGACGTGTCCGCACAACCGCTGCGCCAATTTCTCTTGAATATGGTGACCTTAAAATTGACCTCGTGCAGCGTCGTGTTCGCTTCAAAGACGAGTTTATTGACCTAACACCTCAGGAATTTAGCTTGCTCTATGTGCTGGCACAAGCAGAAGGACTGCCTCTAAGTCGTTCTGAACTCCTACGCCGCGCTTGGCCGGATGCCATTGACAACCCACGCACGATTGACACCCACGTCCTCTCCCTCCGTAAAAAGATTGAAACCGATCCCCGACAACCTAGCTTGATTCAAACCGTTCGCAACGTCGGCTATCGGTTCAACCCCGCCGTAATTCAAGGAAATCAGATTCCATCAGGAGAACTAGCGACTCAAAGAATTAATGCTGGATATCCTGCTGCATCAGTAGCAGCTAGAGTAATTCAGCAGTAAATCAAATGAACTAGCAGCGCCTCAAATGAGCTGGGTAATTCATCCCACCTTAAAAAACTGGGATGAACTGCGACCTTTCTGTAAACTAGAATGGGATGCAAACTGTTTAAGTTTGTGTGAAGTATTCTGGTAACTGCGTTATGACTATGGTATTCACAGCCGCTTTTTTCGCGACTTCTGCTTCGCCAATCGTAGCTCCTGAACGCTCCAGTCAAGTTACCCCCAAGCACTATCCCAACTACAAGGTAATTGTGCTAAACGATGACTTCAACACGTTCCCGCATGTTGCCGAGTGCTTGATGAAGTATATTCCCAACATGACCAGCGATCGCGCTTGGGAACTTACCAATCAGGTACACTACGAAGGTCAAGCGACTGTCTGGGTTGGCCCTCAAGAGCAAGCGGAACTTTATCACCAGCAGCTTAGTCGTGCTGGATTAACAATGGCGCCTCTAGAAGCTGCCTAAATAAACATCATGAGCAACCCCAACGGCGGTAGATTGGTTTGGAATCACTCAACTCACATTCCGGGGCTAATTCCCGTACTCGAACGACTCCTCGGTAACAGTAGTAGCATTCAAACCATTACTCCTGCCGTGATTGGACGTGCTAGAAGTCATTGTCCTCGGTTGGAATTGAAAGTATCTGTACCGATTCGGGGCGGATATAAGATTATTGCCAGGGCTGGAAAGACGTTTCAAGAAGTGTTTATTCTGACTGTCTTGGATAAGGAAGAGCTAGAAAATGCGATCGCAAAAGCCCTAAAACGCTAAGAAGTTCTCAAAAAAACTCATAGCAGAAAGCCGTCAGCTTGTCGCGTATCAGCTTTTTTGTTTCCCTTGTTCTGTCTAGATTTGGCATACCTCCCGCTGCACCTCATCTCTCCAGGAAACCGCTATAGCCACTAGCTATCGGTAAAACTAATAGAGAAAAAATGCGAACAAAGCTTTGTACAACTCCCTAGGACTTGTGCGTAATCCCCTATTCACAAGTTTTTCACAATTTCTACTTAGTATTCAAAAATCAGGGTTTTAATAGGTGTTAGGTATTCGGTGGTAGAGGAGAGGTATTTTCATTGCAATGTTTGTGTACTCCTGTTCATGGGTGTCTTCTTGCTAAGTTAATGTGCAATAAAACTGTATAAATCTTGATAGTGAGTTGTTAGTTTTTAGGCGTTAGTAATAAAAAATGTTGCTCAACTCCTCCTTTGACTTTTCAGCAACCAATATTTCCCTAATAACCAATAACCAACAATTAACGGCTAACAACCAACACACTTAGCATTTAGAATCGGTGTCTTCACAAGCACCAATACTCACCCAGCTACTCGAACCATCAGTCCAATGTTCTTTTTTCCAAATTGGGGCATTATGTTTTAACGTGTCAATCGCATACTTGCAAGCTTCAAACGCTTCGGAACGATGAGGACACCCAACAGCTAGCAAGACACTAATTTCTCCAACCTGTAAGCGACCAATACGATGATGAATCACCACACGATTCACATCAGACCATTTCTGTCGAATCTCAGCAGCAATTGAAGTAAAAACCTGTACTGCCATCGGTTCATACGCCTGATACTCCAGGGCAACAACTGGCTTACCGTCAGTTTGCTTGCGTACTGTGCCACTCATGACAACGATAGCCCCATTCGCTGGAGCATCGGCGAGGGCATAAATTTCCGTCAGGGATAACGGCGCAAAGGTAATCGCAAAACTATCTCCAGCATACTGTTGAGCTGAAGCGCTAAGAGACTTGATTAATCCTAAATTCATCGCAACTTCTGTGTTGTTAATTAAAAAGCCTAAACCCATTGTGTTTGATCTAGTGCCATTGGTGTTTCCTCAATTAGTGCTGAAATACACTAAAGAAGAAGCCTCTTTTTCACATTCCGATGAGACTAGCAACAATTAACTACGGAAAAACTTTTCAGCATAATGAAAGCAGTACTGCCTAATAATGAAATGGATGGGTTTGAGGTGACGTACCAGGATAAGATTCTTGAGCCTGGTGCTAAAGAGGCGTTGGATGATTTCACGCTGTTAGCCGCACAAATTTGTGAAGCGCCAACCGCCTTGATCACGCTGCTTGACCAAAATCGGCAACAGATTCACTCACAATACGGTTTAACACTTACACAGACGGCTAAGGAAATTGCTTTTTGCGCCCATGTTGCTCTACAAGCTGACGTATTCATCGTTCCAGATGCTCTTGTTGATGAACGGTTTGCGGCTGATCCTTTAGTTATTTCTGACCCTTACATTCGATTTTATGCAGGTGTACCCCTGATTACATCTCAAGGATATACAGTGGGAACACTTAGTATTATTGACTATGTACCACGGGAACTGACTCCTGGGCAGTCGGCAAGGCTACAAACCTTAGTCCGTCAAGTCATTAGGCAACTGGAACTAAGACAGAATTTAGTAAATCTAGAACACACAGCGCGAGAGAGTGAGCGGTTAGAACGGAAGCTGCGCCATCGAGAGTTAGAACTCCTTGATGTCTTTGAAAATGGCCCAAGTGGTTTACACTGTCTGGATGCGAACGGGATTATCCTGTGGGCGAATCAATCTGAACTCGATCTTCTTGGTTACACTCACGAAGAGTATGTTGGTTATCCTGCGGCGAACTTCTACGCTGACAAGGCAGTAATTGAGGATATCCTCAAAAGGCTAGCAGCAAACGAAACACTACATAACTACGAAGCACGGATGCTATGCAAGGATGGCTCAAGCCGCTATGTACTCATCAACTCCAATGTGCTGTGGGAAGATGGCAAGTTTAGCCATACACGTTGCTTTACTCGTGACATCACTGAGCGCAAATTGGCTGAGGAGGCGCTACGGCAGACTGAAGAGCGCTTCCGCAACTTAGTTGAAACGAGTAGTGATTGGGTGTGGGAAGTGGATGAAAATGCCGTCTATACCTATGCCAGCCCCAAAGTACGTGATGTGTTGGGTTATGAACCCGAAGAAGTCATTGGCAAGACTCCTTTTGATTGGATGCCTGCCGAAGAAGCTCGTCGTGTCGCTGATATTTTTGCTCCCATTGCCGCTCAAGCCTTGCCCTTTTCCTGTTTGGAAAACCTCAACATTCATAAAGATGGGCATTTAGTTGTTCTTGAAACCAGCGGCATTCCTTTCTTCAATGCTGAAGGGAAATTCCGGGGTTATCGAGGGATGGATCGAGATATCACAAGGCGAAAATCCGTAGAGGCAGAACTTCGTGATTTAGGAGCGGCACTGGAAAATGCGGTTGAGGGAATTTCTCGTTTAGATGCCCAAGGGCGCTACATCGCTGTCAACAAATCCTATGCCAATACTCACGGCTATGAGCCGGAAGAAATGATCGGGATGGAGTGGCAGTTAACAGTACATCCTGAAGACGTGGATAAGCTGACAGCAGCTTACCAACAGATGTTGGTCTCAGGCAAGGTGGACACTGAAGCCAGAGGGATACGCAAAGGAGGTGCAGTTTTTTATAAGCAAGTGGTGATGATTGCGGCTTACGACGGACAAAAGCAATTTATCGGTCATCACTGCTTTATGAAAGATATTAGCGATCGCAAACGAACGGAGCAGAAAATCCATGAACAAGCGGCACTACTCGATGTTGCCACTGAAGCGATTTTTGTCCACAGTCTAGACAACAAAATTCTATTTTGGAATAAAGGTGCTGAGCGTCTTTATGGCTGGAAGAGAGAGGAGGTTGTGGGAAAAAATGCCTGGAGGCTCTTGTACCAGAACAGCCAGTCCCAACAGGAAATTCAAAAGACTCTGCTTGAGAGAGGTGAGTGGCAGGGTGAGCTACATAAAGTTACGAAAGATAACAGAGATATTATTGTTGAAAGTTGTCTGACCTTAGTACGGGATGCCCAAAATCAACCAAAATCAATTCTCGTTGTCAATACCGATATAACAGAAAAAAAACAACTGGAAGCACAATTTCTCCGTACTCAACGAATGGAGAGTATTGGTACATTAGCAGGTGGTATTGCCCATGATTTAAACAATGTGCTTGCTCCAATTTTGATGGCGGTTCAACTGTTGCAACTAAAACTAACAGATGAGCGTTCCCAGCAGTGGTTAGATATTCTAGAAACGAGCGCTCGGCGAGGAGCAGATTTAGTTAAGCAGGTTGTCTCCTTTGCAAGAGGGATGGATGGCGATCGCACAATAGTCCAAGTCAGGCATATTCTCTCGGAAATTCGGCAAATTGCTAGAGAGACATTTCCCAAATCAATTGAAATGTATGTTGATGTGTCACAAGATTTATGGGCGGTTTCTGGTGATGCAACCCAACTACATCAAGTGTTTATGAATCTTTGCGTCAACGCCCGTGATGCCCTCCCTGATGGCGGTACGCTTAGTATTTCTGCGGAAAATCTGCTTATTGATGAAGATTATGCGCGGATGAATATTGAGGCAAAAATTGGTGCTTATGTTGTGGTGACTGTTTCCGATACAGGAATCGGTATTCCTAAGGAAATATTGGATCGAATTTTTGAGCCATTTTTTACAACTAAAGAAATAGGAAAAGGCACTGGGCTTGGGCTTTCCACAGTAATGGGTATCATCAAAAGCCATGGGGGTTTTATCAATGTGTATAGTGAAATCGGTCAAGGTACAGAATTTAAGATCTACTTACCAGCCTTAGAAGAGACAGAAGCGCGGTCGTTTGAAGAACTCGAACCACCCGCAGGACAAGGAGAACTTATTCTTGTTGTTGATGATGAAGTATCAATTCGGACGATTACTAAAACGGCATTAGAAAACCATCATTATCGAGTATTGACAGCTAGTGATGGCATAGAAGCGATCGCTTTATACGCTCAGCACAAAAAATCTATCAATGCTGTCTTGATTGACATAATGATGCCTGAAATGGATGGCTCAACGACTATTCGTACTTTACGGAAAATGGAGCCACAGGTCAAAATTATTGCCGTTAGTGGATTAGTCTCTACTGATAAGTTGACACAACTAGCAATACTTGAAGTTAATACTTTCTTATCAAAACCCTATACAACAATAGACTTGCTAAAAAGCCTACATACTGTTCTCAACTCTCACGTCTAGAAACTATTATCTATAGCACTCGCCCAGGCAATTAGGACTCTTGCCAAATGCTAAAAGCTTGACAAGTCAATGTGCATCTCTTCTGCATAAAAGCCCTCTGCCTTTTGTTATAAAGCTCAGAGTCGTGTTTGTAGTCGCTCATTGCTAGTACTCGGTGTTGGATTGTAGTGGAGTAATCCGTCAAGAGTTTTCAGTAATTCCTGTGTTGTAAAAGGTTTGGACAAAAATGTTTTAACGCCTGTACCGATAACAGCGGCAAGCTTATCACTTGAGGCGAGTCCACTGATAGCAATAATCTTGACTTGAGGGTTAATCTTACGCAACGTGCGGATAGTTGTTAGACCATCCATAGATGGCATCATCATATCTGTTAGTACAACACTAATTTCGTCACGATGTTCAGCATATAGAGCGACTGCCTCAATTCCATCACAAGCCGTCATCACCTTGTAGTTGTAAGCTTCTAGTGAAGTTTTAGTAATTTCGCGAATCGCCACTTCATCATCGACAACGAGAATTAATTCTTCATGTCCTATCGGTAATTCTGTATCTTCCAATACCTCTGTTTCTGTTGACTCTATAGCAGGTATGTACACCTTAAATTCGGTACCTTTTCCGATAATGCTGGATACATTAATAAAACCGTTGTGGCTTTTAATAATACCCATTACTGTTGAAAGACCAAGCCCTGTACCTTTCCCCAGTTCTTTAGTTGTAAAAAATGGCTCAAAAATGCGATCTAAGATTTCAGGCGGAATGCCGATTCCTGTATCTGTAACAGTAACAACAATGTAAGAACCGACTTGAGCATCAAGATGCATCTGAGCATAGCTTCGATCAATCAATTGGTTTTCCGCACAGATGCTCAACCTTCCACCATCAGGCATCGCATCACGAGCGTTTACACAAAGGTTCATGAGAACCTGATGCAGTTGTGTGGCATCTCCGGAAACCGTCCAAAGGGTTTGGGGAATATCAGTGCGAATTTCAATGGATTTTGGAAATGTTTCCTTAATAATCTGCCTAATTTCTGATATTAAGTGCTTGACTTGTAAGATTGTAAACTTGCCTTCTAATCCTTTGGCAAATGACAGCACTTGCTTCACTAAATTCGCGCCGCGTTTAGCATTTGCTACTAGTACAGGAAGCAATCGCTGATATCGCTCCTCCTGAGGTTCTGCCTCAAGCAGTTGAGCCGTCATCAGAATTGGAGTCAGTACATTATTCAAGTCGTGGGCAATGCCGCTAGCCAGTGTACCAATGCTCTCCATCCGCTGAGCGCGGAGAAACTGAGCTTCGAGTTGTTTTTTCTGTGTAATATCAGTGTTGACAACAAGGATGGATTTGGGTTGACTCTCCTCATCGCGTACCAGTGTCCAACGGCTCTCGACGATGACTTCCTTGTCATCTTTGGTAAGTTGATGCAACTCTCCTTGCCACTCACCGTTCTGGACAAGACTTTTTTGGACTTGTTTTAGCTTAGCTTGCTGTTCCCCATCCAATAGATCCACGGCATTCTTCCCGACAGCTTCAAGCGCCTTCCATCCGTATAGGCGCTCAGCACCTTTATTCCAAAAGAGGATTTGGTTGTCTAAATCTCTAACCAGAATAGCGTCTGTTGCGACATCCAGCAGTGCCGCTTGTTCGCTGATTTTCTGTTCTGCGCGTTTGCGCTCGATCGCATAACGAATCGAACGCTCCAAGAGGGGTGCACCGAGTTTGTCTTTTTCTAGGTAATCTGCTGCACCAGCATTCATTGCCTCAATGTCTACTTCGTGGTCACCCTGACCTGTAAGTAGGATGACTGGTGCTTTGCAGCCATTTGCCACCGCTTCTTGTAGGAGTTCTAGTCCAGTGCGTTCTCCTAGGCGGTAGTCGAAGAGATAGACATCATGCTGATTTTTGGCGATCGCTTTTAATGCCGCATCATAACTTGCGACCCAGTCCACCTCAAATCGTATGCCCTCAATTTCAGTAAACCAACCCTGCGTCAGGATATAGTCATCTTCATCATCGTCCACTAAAAGGACTTTAACGGGGTCGTTGTTCATGGTTTTCTCCAACCCGTTCCATCGGCAATTCAACAATTTCAAACCAGTATTTCCCAATCGTCTTGATCACATCGACTAACGATGCGAAGGTCACTGGCTTTGTAATGAACGAGTTTGCGCCCAAGTCATAGCTACGATATATATCTTCTTCTGCTTTTGAGGTTGTTAGCACCACAACAGGAATTTGCCGAAGATTCGGGTCGGACTTGATCAACGTCAGTGCCTCACGACCGTCTTTTTTCGGCATATTTAGATCCAAGAGGATTAGACCTGGACGTGGAGAATCGCTCTCTCGAACATACTTTCCACGTCGATACAGATAATCCATCAACTCCTCGCCATCCTTAACGAAGTACAGCTCATTAGCTAATCGGCTCTCAGCCAACGCCTCACGAGCTAACAGACAGTCGTCGTCATCGTCGTCCGCCATCAAGATTGTGACAACTGTTGGGTTGCCCTTCACTCTATGTTTTCTCCTGTGCGTTGCTTTAGAGGTAGTGTGACAATAAAGGTTGCTCCCTCTCCTGCTGTGCTTTTTGCTGTAATAGTGCCGCCATGACGCTCTGCGATTTTACGGCAGATTGCTAGACCCATCCCTGTACCTTCGTATTCGCTGCGACCGTGCAGACGTTGAAAAACGTTGAAGATGCGATCGAGATACTTTTCGTCAAACCCAATACCATTATCCTCTACTATAATTTGACAAAGTTCGGGAACTGGAGAACCCTCTATCGGCTGATTTCCTTCTGGGGTAACAAGCTGTCGGCTATAAATCTTGACGACTTGTGGCTCTCCATCTCGGTGAAATTTCAGCGCGTTGCTGATCAGGTTCTGGAGTAATTGACGCATTTGTAGCGTATCGGCATGAATTGTTGGCAATTCACCCACTTCTACATGCGCTCCTGTCTGCTGGATACGCACTTCTAAATCAGATAAGACTTCTTGCGTCACTTGGGTAAGATTCACTGGAATGAAAGGCTGGGCTTTTGTCGTAATTCGAGACAGTATCAGTAAGTCATCAATGAGAGCCTGCATTCGTCCTGCGGCGTTCTGCATCCGATCCAGGTAGTCACGTCCCTGATCAGCCAGTGTCTCACCGTATTTATCTTTGAGTCGGTTGCCAAAGGCTTGAATTTTACGCAGGGGTTCTTGCAAGTCGTGTGAGGCAACAGAAGCAAACTGTTGGAGTTCCGCATTAGAACGAGCGAGTTCTTGCGAGTAGCGGGTTTCTTGTTCTAAGAGTTGCGATTGCGCTAAGGCGATACCGATTTGATCGGCTAGCTGTCCCAGGAGTTCTGTTTCAAAGCTTGACCATTGCCGAGGATTGGCACATTGATGAGTAATCAGCAAACCCCAGAGCTTTTCTTTCAAGAAAATCGGTACGGATAGCTTCGCTTTCACATCAAAGTGACCCATAAATTCAATTAGGCAAGCGGGTACCTTTGCCGTTTTTATATCCGCAATCGTGTAAACTCGCCCTCGTTTATACCTCTGTAAGTAATCTGTGTCAAAACAGTCCTCAGTAATATCTCTGCCTAAAACCGACGGCCAATTGGGATGTACGGCTTCTGTGACGATTTTGCCGAGTCCATTAGCACGAAGCTCAAAGATCAAAACACGATCAGTCTGGAAAATCCTTTGGACTTCAGTAACCGTGGTTTGGAGAATTTCCTGGATGTGCAAAGACTGGCGAATTTTTAGCGTCACTTCAGCAAACAACTGCGATCGCAAATTCTGTCGCTGCAATTCTTCTTGGGCAAGCTTACGCTCGGTAATGTCCATATTGATGCCAGTCATGCGTACCGCTTTGCCGATTTTGTTGTGATAAAGTTGACCTTTACTGGCTACCCAATGAACACTACCATCAGGCCAGACAACACGGTATTCTAAATCGTAGTTGGCTCCCTCGTCCAAAGCCGCTCGCAGGCTTTCAATGACCAATTCCCGATCTTCAGGGTAAACGCTGCGAAGGAAGCTTTGATGAGTGCCGCCGAAAGACCTTGGGGCAAGACCAAAGTTTGATTCCGTGGTCACTGAGAAAGTAACTTTCCCACTTGAGACATCCCAATCCCAACTGCCCATCTTTGCCGCTTCTAAGGCGAGTCTCAGACGTTCCTCACTCAATTGCGCCCGCTCTGTCTGCTGTCGGAGTTCCCGCATTGACTGACTCGCTTGGAGAAGACGACGCACACGTTGACGCAGGACTGCCCAGTGGATCGGTTTCGTAATGTAATCTGTAGCACCCGCCTTAAACGCTTGATCGACCGATTCTTGGTCTTCCAGGGCTGTAATCATTAACACAGGTGTGCGTAAGGCTAAGCCAGCCTCATCTAGAGACACTTGACCATTGCTATCCCAACCAGGGCAGGAAAGGGCTTGTAACTGGTGGCAGCAGGTAAAGCCATCCATTACTGGCATCAAAGCATCGAGCAAAACCACATCCGGGCATAAACGCAGGTATGATGCGATCGCTTCCTCTCCATCACTCGCCTCGGCAACTTGATATCCAGCTTGTTCCATCGCTCGACGAAGCTGAATCCGCATGAACTTGTCATCGTCTACCACGAGGATGAGGGGGCTATCGTTTTGAGCATCGGTGATGTTCATTGCTGACCTTGTTGTCGTACTATTTGCAAAGCGTCCAGGACTCTTTCTAACTCGGCTTCCAGTTGTTGTAACTTGTCTTCTCCATAATCACTAATTCCAGACCGACTCATTTCCTCTATCTTGCGACAGAAATTGGCAAGCGTTGTTGCACCAAGCGTCAAACTGCTGGATTTAAGGGTATGTGCAGCTTGTCGTAACTGCATTGCATCAGCTTGAGCTATGGCGGATGCGATCGCGTCCATAAGTTTGGGTGCATCTTCAAGGTAGCAATCAATCATCTCAGCCAAAACCGAGTCAGCGTCTGAACCCACCATTTCTCGGAATGCTTGCAGTACATTTGTATCAATGGAGAAGTCGGAAGAAGGAGAGGACAAGGGGGATTTTTCCTCCATGTCTCCCCTGTCCTCTTCACTACCCCCTGTCTCTGGCTGCCACTTACTCAGCGTCTTGCTTAATACTTCAATCCGGATTGGTTTGCTGATGTAGTCATCCATACCTGCCTCAAGGCACTCCTCGCGATCGCCTTGCATGGCATTCGCCGTCATTGCAATAATTCGAGGGCGTTTTTCTTGCGGCAATTCCTGGCAAATGCGCCGAGTTGTTTCCAAACCATCCAGTTTTGGCATCTGCACATCCATCAGTACCAGATCATAGGATTGGCGATGTAGAGCTTCTAGCACCTCTAGTCCGTTGGTAGCCAAATCAGCTTGATAGCCCAGTTGTTTTAGGAGGTTTAATGCCACTTTCTGATTCACCCGATTGTCCTCTGCCAAAAGAATCCGCAACGGGAACTGGGATGCGAGTTGAGGAATTGACTGAACTGTAGTCGAGCGGGACGGCTTGACTTGAATCGGCTGTCCACTGAAAACCCGACTGACAACATTGAACAGATGCGATTGTTTGATCGGCTTGGTTAGGAAGGCAGCGAAATCGACAGGCGCAACATGATAACTAGGGTCTGGTCTACCAATAGAAGTCAACATAATTAAGGGCAATTTTTGGTAACCAGGCTGCTTGCGGATTTCTGCGGCAAGAGTCAGACCATCCATTTTGGGCATCTGCATATCCAGAATTGCCATATCAAACACTTCCCCTTGCTGTAGACAATCAAGGGCTTCAAACCCTGATTGTGTAAGCTTCGTCAGCATTCCCCAAGACTGGGCTTGTAGCGCTAAAATCTTACGATTAGTCGCGTTGTCATCCACAATCAGCACTCGCTTGCCTTCTAACTGAGGTGGTCGATTGTCAAGGTTAATAATCGGTGCATTGGCATCACAGGGAGCGACTACAGTGAAATAAAACGTGGAACCACGATCAACTTCACTTTCAACCCACATCCGACCCCCCATCATCTCACTTAGTTGCTTACCGATCGCTAAACCGAGTCCAGTTCCTCCATATTGACGAGTAATCGAAGAATCAACTTGGCTAAAAGACTTGAATAGGCGATCTAGTCGATCTGAGGGAATGCCGCAGCCTGTATCCTTGACAGCAAATTGAATTTCATAATCAAGTTGAGGAGTGGAGAGTTCAGAAGCGGGATTTGTGCTGCAATTATTCTCCTTGTCCTCTTGCCCATTCCCTAGTTTTCGAGATGCCACCGAAACAACCACTTCTCCTTTCTCTGTGAACTTGACAGCATTACTCAGCAAATTCACTAAGATTTGGCGCAATCGGGTCACGTCTCCCACAATTGTGGCTGGGGTTTCGGGATGAATTAGGTATGCCAGTTCAATGTCTTTTTCTGCGGCTTTGAAAGCCAGTAAATCTAGGGATTCTTCAATACAAGTTCGTAGGTTAAAGGTCTGTGATTCGAGTTCTAGCTTGCCGGATTCAATTTTGGAGAGGTCAAGGATGTCATTGATCAGTGCCAGTAAAGCATCGCTACTACTTTGAGTTGTTTCTACGAAATCATACTGCTGGGGCGTTAGTTCTGTATTGAGCAACAAACCCGTCATGCCAATAATTGCATTCATTGGCGTGCGGATTTCATGGCTCATATTGGCGAGAAATTGACTCTTGATGCGGGTTGCCTCTTCAGCGGCGGCTTTTGCCTTTTCCAGTTCAAGATTTGCCTGAGATACTTCCTGTGTGCGCTCAAACAGCGATTGTTGAGCGAAGTAGCGTTCAGTAATATCGTCAATAACCCAGAGACGACCGGGTACATCACGCACACGAGTCACTGTGCTAGAGAGACTTAGGACTTTCGGCTGAGGTTGGCTGAAAATCCAGTTCCAGTTGCGAATTTCTGGCTGAGGCTGGGAAAAAAACTGGGCTGCCTGTGCGGCGATTTCGGCTTGGTTATCTGCACTAGTGCGTAAGATTGCCATGCCTTGGGCGAGTAGGTGTGGCTCGATCGCACCTGGGGTTAAGTCGAGTTGTAGTGCTGCGGCTTGGTTAACCCAACCTTGTTCACCACTTTCATCAACAAATACGACACCTTGATGAATGGTTTCTAACATTGCCCCAAAGCGTGCCTGGAGTTTATCAAGACGTAGAGTCGTGTCGCTAAATTGCAGCAGGGTACGTAATTCACCCAGTAGCGACTCGATAAATTGTTGTAGGTAGGATGAGATTTCAGTCGGCTGATGCCAGATTAGCAGGATTGCGCCCTGTACTCCCTCTTGTTTTCCTTGACGAAGCGGGTCAAGGGGAGGTTGCAGTGGCAAAATCGCCAGGGATTTAGTACCTTGGGCTAGTAAAACATGGGAAGCGTTAGGGGTGGCGGGGTAATTGGTATGGTAGAGGCAGCGATTTTGTGCGATCGCTTCTTCAAAGAGGGTCGGCGTGGTGAGTTGATCGGGGAGTGCTTTAGGAGGCAAACACACCAATGCCTCAGCGGTTACCTCATCCAGTCTGCGTAACGCGATCGCAGCATCAGCACAGGCATACTCACGGAGTAAGGTAAGGGCTTGTGTGATTAGTGTAGAAGGCGTATCGGCAATGTCTGCTTCAGTAAGTTTTGCTAGCACCTCTTGGGAAGCCAATCGCCACTCAATTCCCCGTAAGAACCTGCCGAGTAGGAGTCCGAACCCGGTGACACTGCCCAGTTGAAATGCCTGACGCACGAGCGTTTCCTCACTTCCAGGTAGTAGGCTCGTTAGCACCAGGCAAAGTCCTGCTAATGAGGCTCCGACCACCACTGATAGGGGTAACAGGGTGCAGATTGTCAATAGCGCTAGAGCAACAAACCGCTCTGGTACCCAGCCATCAAACACACCTAGGCTAATACTGAGAAAGAGTGTGAGTCCTAGTAAGCCTTTGCCAAAGGTTGGTAACTGGTCAGGAGGATGTCGCCATCGTGAAACTAGGCGCTGTAGCATTAAGCGACAAGACATGAAGCGATCGCACTCGTAACAACATCGGGTGCGCTGATATGAGGAAGGTGTCCCTTAGCATCAATGTTAAGGAGCTTACTAGAGGGAATTTTATCTGCCATATATTGACCGACTTCAGGTGGCACAGCAATATCATCACTTGCCTGTAAAATCACAGTTGGTACAGTCAGTCGTGGCAATTCAGCTCGGTGATCGGATTGGAAAATCATCTTCGCAACGGCTTGTGCAATATCAGGACGGATAGCGGTAAGGGTATTGGCAAACTCCCTCGCCAATTCTGGTCTATCCTGGGTAGCCATCGCAATCGGAGCAAAGCCACTTGCCCAAGCATAGTAGTTAGATGACATGGATTCATAAAGCGCATCCAGGTCAGATTGCTCAAAGCCTCCGTAATAACCTGCATCATTGAGGTAACGGGGAGAGGCATCGATAAAAAATAGTTGACTAAAGCAGTCAGGCTCAACTAACGCAGCGAGTAAGCTAACCATTCCACTAACTGAGTGACCCACAAGAATGGTCTTGGTTAGCTTTAACTCAGCGCACAAATCCAGCAAATCCTCAGCATAGCTGTAGAGACTGCTGTAACGGCGTGGACTATAGGCAGAAAAATCTGACTTACCCGCCCCCACATGGTCAAAGAGTACGATACGGAAATCTGAGGAAAAGCTAGCGACTTGAGGTCGCCAAGCGGTTTGATCTGAGCCAAAGCCGTGAGCAAATATGATCGTCTGGCTGCCGTTCCCCAGGACTTTAACATTATTGCGCTGAACAATACTATTTCCCATAAGTGGGTATTCCTGATTGCATCACCTAAGTCAAGGATGGCACAAGTTTGAGACAGATTGAATAGTGCTCAACCCCTCACCCAAAAGCCAGGGTATAAGCCTCAAGGCTTTATTGATATATTAACTAGCAACATACCGCTTATTTATACTTATTAAAGCTTCCTTGTATAAATAACTTTCCAGCTCTCTACATCCTCTCGGTTTTGGACTGTATCTGAAGTTGCAATAGCTTGTACTTCATCAAAAAAAACTTCAGTCTTTTGTAAATTCACCCTAGTCATTAAACCTTGCTTGATTAGCTCATTCAAATGTTTGTAAATTAAGCTCAAATGGGGATTAAGAGCGAATTCAGAAGGCTTTTGTGAGCTGTTTTGTAACGTTTCTGATATCTGGCTCAGAATTGAACTAGGGTGGAATTGCACGAAAAAAGACTTAGTATACTCCTCTGTATACAGAAGCTTATCTACTCTTAGGTTAAAACCTTGAACTTGCTGTGTTGCTTTTTCAAGTAGGGCAGTTGGAGATTCTTCCGGCGCATATTCGCCTGAGTAAATAGTGACATGAGGAGTGAAAGCTGGAGCATCATACTCTTGTGCAAGAATATTGATAATTTCCTGAAAATATGCCCTATCCTCGTCTGAGGGAATAAGCCAGAATGATACTTTAGTTTTCAACTTAAAACTCCTTAATAATCGTTTTTACGGGAAGATTGGAGTGTTTTAATCAAGACTTAGAAGAGGTGTTAGGGGTTAGGTTGTGGTGGTAGGGGAGAGAGATTTTCATTGCAATGTTTGTGTGCGTGAATGCATGAGGTTTAATCCATCAATTATTCGGGTAAGCAAGGTTCATTCACTGGTAGCCTTCAGAGATGGAACTGAGCCATCAAGCAAGGCGCTATTTGTCGGTGTAACGGTAACAAGCTGAGCATCTTCATCAATGCCAACCTTGGCTAAGTCAAATTGCTCGATTACCCAAGCATTGGTTGTTAGGTGCAAGCTAATTTCGGTAGCTCGGTATTGGCTTGATTCTGATGCCAAGGCGGCTGGTAGCAGTAACTGATCTGCCAGATGCAACTCTACAGGTGCGCCGTTGGCGTGAAACTCTAGCAACTCCTCCGTCGCCATCTCAGCAACTCGCTCTGCTGGTACTCCCAGTTTTCCCACAGCGCCGAAGCCAGCTCGACTATGCTCGTACTCAGCCGTGAGAACAATTCCCGCTCCTGGTGCAATTCCCCGTCCTCGCAGTGGCTGTACATGAGCTTTGAGCTGTGCTTCCCGCAATAGGTTTTCTGCTCGACTCGCCATTCGTTGAGGGATATGGGAGGGAAGTTGCGTCACGACAGCTAAGCCCCGTACCTGCTGTAATTCTCCCCGCTCTAGCAATTGAATACCCTGTAGAGGCGAAGCGTTCCTGCCGATTATCCGCAATTCCACCTCACCATTGCCTTGAGGATACCAACCCCAAGCGTGTAGCTGTACTTCTGCCTGCACACCCATCTGGTTCAGGATGGGGAGATACACTTGCTCAATGTAGGTAATGGGTGGACTCCAAGGCACATGCGTTCCGCCCTTAAGCGTCACTACCGAGTCACCCGTTGCTAGTGCCAGGGGCAATAGGATTGTCTGCAAAATCAGAGTAATCGCACCTGCGGAACCTGCGCCTGTAGTCTGAGCAACGTCAAAGGTATAGTGTCCCGCTTGAACAGGACAACGGGGAATAAATTCTAGTGTTGTTGAACGGACGGCATCCCCTTTAAGCTGAGCCTGACAGATGCTGGCGGCTGCTCGCACAGCCGTCAAGTGTTGAATTGATAGTCCCGGATTTTCACGCCCTGCCCGAATCCGCTCAAGGCGAATGGGTTGACCAGTAATGGCAGCTAAGCTTAGGGAAGTCCGCAAGATCTGACCACCACCCTCGCCGTGGGAGCCGTCGATGTGAAGCATATTGGCTAATGTGTGTCTTTAATTAAATCTGGATTCAGCACGCGCTTGTCCACTGTAAGGGTATCGTCACATCAAGACAAAGAGCATACGCCTTAGGAGGGGAGAATTAGTAAAGGGGCGATCGCTTCCATCCTCCTCGAAGTCTACTCACCTAAAGCTGAGGCAGCACTCTTGGGCGATCACCTTTGCTATCATCAATTCACCTAGCGCACTACTATAAGAACGCGCTAACCTCTGAAAGCCCTTGAGATAGATCCCCTACAATAAACTGGTTCTGTTGCCTCCGAAGAGAGAATTTAAGCTTCCCAGTGGCGATCGCAATTTTTCTTCTCACTCTTACCCTGGTTATTTGGCAGCCGCGAGGACTGGGGATTGGATTTAGTGCTGTTGGTGGGGCGCTGCTTGCCCTTGCCACGGGTGTTGTTACGTTGCAGGATGTCCCAACAGTTTGGGCAATTGTCTGGAATGCGACATTTACCTTAGTTGCTTTGGTGATTATTTCCCTCATCCTGGATGAAGCCGGTTTTTTCCGCTGGTTGGCATTGATTTTGGCTCGTTGGGGGGTTGGGAATGGGCATCTACTGTTCTTCTTAGTGATATTGCTGGGAGCCTTGGTGACAGCCTTGTTTACCAATGATGGAACTGCCCTGATCTGGACAGCTACAGTAATGGAACTGCTGCTGCTATTAGGGTTTAATCCAAAAGCAACGTTTGCGTTTGTCTTTGCTACGGGGTTTATTGCTGACGCGACAAGCTTACCGTTACCAGTCAGTAATCTCGTCAATATCATTGCGGCTGACTATTTCAATATTTCTTTTTTGCGCTACGTTTTGGTGATGGTGCCGATCAATTTCGTTGCGATCGCATCCAGTTTGGCTGTTCTTTGGTTCTACTTTGACCGACACATCCCACTCACCTATGATCCCGCTTGTTTGCCGCCACCACGGGAGGTAATTCGCGATCCCCTCGTCTGTCAGTGGAGCTTTGCGATTTTAGGGTTACTTTTAATTGGCTACTTTTTTGCGGAACCGTTGGGTGTGCCCGTTTCCTGTATTGCCGGAATTGGGGCATTGGTAATGCTGGCATTAGCAGGGCGTTGGTTTCATAAAGATGCGATCCCCATCATTCCCATCCGTAAGATTTTGCGTGAAGCCCCTTGGCAGGTGATTTTATTTAGCTTAGGGATGTATCTGGTTGTCATCGGCTTGCGTAATGCTGGAATAACAGCGCTATTGAGTCAATGCTTAGAATTCCTCTCAAGTTGGGGGCTAACGCTTGCCGCTACTGGCACTGGTGTTCTGGCAACTCTGCTTTCTGGGGTGATGAATAATCTGCCAACGGTATTACTCAACTCTTTAGCCATTCAAGATGTCTCTGGAGGCGATCGCATTCTTCAAGAAATCATGGTGTACGCGAATATAATTGGTTGTAATATAGGGGCAAAAATTACACCGCTCGGTAGCCTATCAACACTGCTCTGGCTGGATGTTCTAGCGCGTAAAGGATTTCGTATTAGTGCCTTTCAATACATTCCTATCGCTCTCATCCTAACCATTCCTGTTTTGTTTATTAGCTTGCTCAGTTTAGCGATTTGGCTTCCCTGGATCATTGCCTAATTGTCTTGTACATCTAGGGTAGACGTGATATCTTCTAGTGTCTAAGCAATATTAATAACAATTTAAGAAAGATAAAGTAGTATAAATTTATCAAGGAAACTAGACATAGGGTTTAAACTAGCAATAAAGATTTAAAAGTTTCATTACTATTAGGGTGTATCTGCTTACCTCTCAACAATAGCTTCTGAGCTAGCACGGCGTAATATTTTGTTATGCCAATTGCTTTCTCAAAAGCACTTTTCGACTACCCCGCGCCTTGGCTTTTGTAGACTTAGCCTAAAAGCTAGGTCTTTTAGAGTCTCCTTGTCGCTCTCAAAACGCTAGAGAGGAGTTGAGCCAATAAACTAGGTGAATGATCAATGGTAACCAAAGTGGCAGAAAGCCCAACCACTAAGCGAAAGAGAGAAAAAACTGAACCCGAACACTTTCTTGAGGGTGCGCTGGAGAAGTTCTTCAACCTGACGCTAGATATGTTTTTCATCGTGGGGGTTGATGGCTATTTCAAGCAACTCAACCCGATGTGCGAGAAAACACTGGGTTACACCACTGAGGAACTAAGAGGTCAACCGTGGGTTGAGTTTGTTCATCCAGAAGACCAACAATCAACCCGTGAGCAGTTACACAAGCTTGCCACAGAAACTTGCCCGGTACAGTTTGAAAATCGCTACCGTTGCCAAGATGGTTCCTATAAGTGGCTGTCGTGGAACGTCACGCTATGCCAAGAACACGAATTGATCTACGCAGTTGCTCGTGACAATACCGAGCATAAACAAGCAGAAGCTGCTAGAGCAGAAACTGAAGAGAGCTTTCGCTTATTGGTAGAGGGCGTTAACGACTACGCCATTTTCATGCTTGATTCCCAAGGTTATGTGGTTAGCTGGAACTCAGGTGCCGAGCGCACCAAGCAGTATTCCGCTTCAGAAATCATTGGTCAGCATGTCTCCTGCTTTTATTCAAACGAGGATATAAAGCTAGGCAAACCGCAGCAAGGATTAGACATTGCAGCAGGTCAGGGTCGCTTTGAAGAAGAAGGTTGGCGAGTACGCAAAGATGGCTCGAAGTTCTTGGCAAATGTTGTCACTACCGCCTTACATGCAGAGGACGGACAACTAAGTGGTTTTGCCAGAGTGACACGGGATATTACGGAACGCAAGCTTGCTGAAGATGCGTTGCAAAAGGCGAATGACGAGTTAGAAAAACGGGTTGAGGAGCGAACCGCTGAACTGATAGAGACGAATGAGCTTCTCAAGCAGAAGATTACTGAACATAAGCGCACTGAGATGGCTTTACGCCGTTCAGAAGCGCGCTTGAAAAACCAAGCTGAGCAATTGGAGATTGAAACGCGCAACGCTACGTCTCTTTTGCAAGAACTTCAGCGCACTCAAGCTCAGTTAATTCAAACAGAAAAAATGTCAAGTCTAGGGCAACTCGTCGCTGGTGTTGCTCACGAAATCAACAATCCTGTTGGTTTTATCTATGGCAACATCGACTATGCGACTTGCTACATCAAAGACTTGATGCGCTTAATGAAGCTCTATTCCCATTACTACCCTGAGCCACTGCCTCAAATCCAGTCGGAGATGAATGCCATTGACTTCGATTTCCTAATGGCAGATATGCCAAAACTCCTGGCTTCGATGAAGGTAGGAGCAACCCGGATTCGCCAAATTGTTCTGTCATTGCAGAACTTTTTAAGGGCTGAGCAAGTCGAGATGACACCCGTAGATATCCATGACGGGCTTGAAAGTACACTCTTAATTTTGCAGAACCGCTTGAAAGCAACGGACCAGCATCCGGAAATTACACTTCTCAAAGAGTACGGAATCCTGCCACTGGTGGAATGTTATGCGGGACAAATCAATCAAGTATTCATGAATCTCCTCACTAATGCCATTGATGTGTTGGAGGGGTCACCAGAACTCCGCGATACGTCGCGTTGCATCACAATCAAGACTGGCGTTCAGGATATGCGGAGAGAGTATGCCGGAAACAGCACGGAGGAAAAAGTTCCTCATGCTGTAATCCGGATTGCTGACACAGGCCCAGGAATGAGCGAGGACGTTTGCCGTAAGTTATTTGACCCATTCTTTACGACAAAACCAGTGGGCAAAGGCACTGGCTTAGGCTTATCCATTAGTTACCAAATCATTGTGGAAAAGCACGGCGGTCAGTTAACTTGTGTTTCCGAACCTGGAAAAGGGGCAGAGTTCTTAATCGCAATTCCAATCAGGCAGCGTAAGTCCTCATCACAATTATCTGAGTCTGAGTGTGACGGAGGGTATTAAGCCATGTCAACACCCTAGTTCTATGCCATCTGAGGCTGGTATATTCATTGCTTGCTGCGCTACTACTGATGGCGAGGAGGCAGCCTGTTCGATTTGAGTCAAAAGCGTTTGCGCCTCTAGGTCGCCCTTATTCGCTTGCTTTTCGAGGTAGCGCTTCAGTTCATCGGCTAGGTTTGTTGGGATATACATTAGGCTTTTCCTGTTTTAAACTTCAGCCGCTTCTAGCTGAAAGCTGAAAGCTGAAAGCTTTTCCTTGCTCAAGGTTTACCAATCCACTTCCATAAGGGGTGACTTGGTCCTTGCTGAGAAATTCGACGTACTTGTTGCTCTAGACGGTGTTCTTCTTGGGGTGGTAGTCCCCATATTACATTCCGACTTTGCCAAACTAAGACAGCGACAGTCATACCAATACAGAAAGCAAGACCGAGTGCAGGTAGGCGGTTGTAGACAATTGCGTAGCGTAGGGCTGCCCAGGTAAAATGCGATCGCATCAACGAAAGTTCATACTGCCATCCCCACAAACTTAATGGCGCAAGCGTTAGCCAAAGGATGCCAACCAGCAACCAACGACCGTAGACGGTTAGCTTATGTAACCGTTTTACCTGTGCCTTAAAGGTAGGGTCAAGGTCTGGGTGGGTAGTTTGAGGCATCTTTGTGTCTGGCTGTTCCATTTTGGCAGTTGAGTCTGGCTATAGCGCAGTGCATATCCACTAAGCAGTTGGGCAGCAATCAACTAATGTTAGGCTTTGGCGGTGCGTTCTCTCCACCAGGCTAGCAGTGTACTAGCGATGAAAATACTCGAATAAGCACCGGCTGTAAATCCAACAATTAGACACAGGGCAAAGTTTTTCAGCGTTTCACCGCCAAACAGGAAGATAGAGAACAATGTCAGCAGCACCGTCAACGTAGTGTTAATCGACCGAGTTAGAGTTTGATTTACAGCATCATCAACAACTTGGTCAATGTTCTGCTCTGGATTCAGGCTGATTACCTCCCGCACTCGGTCGTAAATGACAACCGTGTCGTTAACCGAGAAACCAATAATCGTCAGGATACCAACGACGAAGAGACTATCGATTTCAACACCCTGTACTAAACCCAAGATGGAAAATATCCCAACGGTGATAATGACATCGTGGAATAGGGCAATAAAGGCGAAAAATGCATAGTCTAACTGGAATCGGAAGGTTAGGTAGACGAGGATACCCGCGAAAGAAAGAATAATCGCCAGTAAGCCAGACGAAAACAACTGCCGACCTAAGGTTGGACCAACTGTATCTATCTGAGTGGCTTGAGGATCAAATGCACCAACTTTTTCGCTTAGGGTATTTCGTAGTTGGGTGCGTTCCTCACCATTAAGTGTCTTCGTGCGAATCGTCAGCGCTTGTTGTTTTTCGCCCAACACTTGGATGCTGCTACCACCTAAGCCCTGCTGGGCCATTACATCCCGAACAGTTGCCACATCAATCGGTTTGTCACAGTTACCAGGTTTTGTGCAATCCAGTTCAAATTGCAGCCTTGTACCACCAACAAAGTCTAGACCCAGACGTAAAGGTGTTCCCAGTGTTGCTGTAGAAATCACCATGCTGATGATACCCGCAAGGATGATAGTGGCAGAAATCGTCCACCAAAGCGATCGCTGTTTGATTACATTGAGTTTCATCTTGACCCCTTCACCTATGACTTAACTGACGCTGGTGGGTTGGGAACAAAAAGTTCAGGCCTCTGACGCAATCCTGGGAATCCAAGAACCACAAGTAGCAGGAAGGTGCGACTACAGGTAAGCGCAGTAAACATACTCACGGCTACTCCCAAACCGAGTGTTAGGGCAAAACCCTTGACTAAACCTGAACCCAACCAAAACAGCGCTGCACAAGCAATCACTGTGGTCACGTTACCATCCAAAATACTCGAAAATGCTCGGTAAAAACCGGACTCTACAGAACGATACAAGGTCTTACCAGCTCTTAATTCTTCTCGCGTCCGCTCAAAAATCAGCACGTTAGCATCAACTGCCATACCAATGCTGAGGATGAATCCAGCAATCCCTGGCAGGGTTAAAGTGACTCCCAATAGAACAAAAGCCGCGATTGTTAGCACTGAATAAATAACCAGTGAAACATCAGCAATCAAACCCGGTAACCGATAGTAGACACCCATGAATATCAAGACCAAGACCAAACCACCGATGCCAGCATAGATACTGCGTTGAATACTGTCTCGCCCTAACGTTGCACCGACAGTGCGGTTCTCGACAATTTCCACTGGTACAGGTAGTGCGCCTCCTCGCAACTGGACAGCTAACTCGTTAGCCGTTTGAACCGTAAAGTTTCCAGTAATTACAGCATTTCCACCCGTAATTCCATTTGCGGCAAATTCTGGCCCAACTGTAGGCGAGCTAATCAGAGCATTATCAAGGAAAATACCAATGCTGCGACCCGTTCCTGCCAAGTTTTTAGTTAGCTGAGCAAACCCTTCCGCGCCTGCTGGGTCAAAGCGGAGAGTTACTTCCCAGGCATTATCGCCTTGAGCGGGTTGGGTGCCAGCATCTTTAAGATTTTTTCCTGTAAGTTTGGCGGGTTCAAATAGCTTGATGATTGCTTCGTTACTGCTTTGGAGTTCTTCTTGATTAGCGGCGATCGCGTTTTGATCACCTGTCTGTCTCAGTTGTTCCTGTCTCAGTAATTTCTCCTGTTGCACCTGTCTTTCAATCACCAGTTGTGCCTCGGTTCCCGGTTTTTGTTCCCGAAACTCTAGCTGCGCTGTTCCTCCTAAGACTCGTTCTGCCTGTTGCGGGTCATTCACTCCTGGCAGTTGCACCAAGATTTGATCAGAACCAACTGTTTGTACCACGGGTTCTGAAACCCCAAGCCCGTTGACTCGATTTTCAACCACACTAAGAACAGCTTCGAGTTCCTTGGACGTGATTTGTTTAATGTCTTCTGTTGTCTTTACCTGAATAGTCAGTTGCGCCCCTCCCTGTAAGTCCAGTCCTAACTGGATGGGAATCTTGACCAGCACCGTGACCGCTGCTATTACAAGGACTAGGATAAAGGCTAATAATAAACGCTGTTTTTGCATAACTCCGACTCGCCGCAACAAGTGATATGATATCTCTTTTGCAGATGCCCCTACCTTTTGAGCAATGTCTTGGTCGCTGGCGAACTATTAACCTTGGCAAAGCAGGGGAAGAGGTGCAGTAGCGAAAAAGCCTTCCCATTTCATTGTTGAAACAAGTCTAAACTTCCTCCAAGAGCTACCTTTTGCACCTCTAGCTTCCTTTGAATGTGCGATGTGCAACTCCTAAAAAAGACTTTTGAAACCCCTAGGGTTAATCCATTCCAACCAATCGCCTTTCTTTCGCTAGAAAGCGATCGCAACTTAAACCCGCAACGCTACCATTTTTTGTACAGCTTCCACAATTTGCTGCGGTTGCACAATCGTCAGATTCTCCAGAACACCGTTATAGGGCGTTGGGATATCTTGAGATGACAGTCGCAGTACGGGTGCATCGAGTTCATCAAATAATCGATCATTAATTGAAGCCGTTAGTTCCGCCCCAATCCCACCTGTCTTCATACACTCCTCAACGATGATGACTCGGTGAGTTTTGCGAATAGAAGCACCAATCGTGTCAAAGTCTAGAGGCTTGAGGGAAATCAGGTCAATGACCTCTGGGTCAAGTCCCTCTTTCTCCAACTGCTTCACAGCTTGCATAGCATGATGACGCATCCGGGAATAGGTCAGAATCGTGACATCTTTACCTGTCCGTACTACTTGCGCTTTATCAAGAGGTAGTACGTACTCCTCTTCTGGCAAATCTTCTTTAAGGTTGTAGAGAAGGACGTGTTCAAAGAACAAAACAGGATTATCGTCGCGAATCGCAGCCTTAAGCAATCCCTTGGCGTTATAGGGAGTGGAACAGGTGACAATTTTTAAACCTGGAACTGCCTGAAAGTAGGCTTCTAGTCGCTGTGAGTGTTCTGCACCCAACTGACGCCCAACACCACCGGGTCCTCGAATCACCAAAGGGATTTTGAAATTACCACCGGAGGTATAGCGTAGCATCCCAGCATTGTTGGAAATTTGGTTAAAGGCAAGGAGCAAAAAGCCCATGTTCATGCCTTCGATAATTGGTCGTAACCCTGTCATTGCTGCACCGACTGCCATGCCAGTGAAGCTATTTTCAGCGATCGGGGTATCGAGAACCCGCAGATCACCGTATTTTTTATACAAATCTCTTGTAACTTTGTAGGAGCCGCCGTAGTGACCAACGTCCTCCCCCAGAACAAATACCGCCTCATCGCGTGCCATTTCTTCATCAATGGCTTCACGCAGCGCGTTGAAGAAAAGTGTTTCTGCCATCAATCCCTAACCAAATGGGGCAAATGCCATCCTAACATTGCCTTAGCCAGGGAAAAGAAGATTTTGTTACCAGTTCTCATCGCTCCTCGAAGAGTGCATCATTCCTGGAATGCCGCACACTCTCTTAGCATGAATGGCGTTGACTTAATAAATTCAGTTGCAACCAACCGACCCTTGCGCGGGGGGGTTTGGGGGAGACGCTTGTCCCCCACCGGAGCTTTAGTGAGGAGGGGGTTTGGGGGGCAACGTCCCCCAATCCGGGTTCTTCTACAAACGACTAGTTTTCGCTCAAGGAGAGTGACTTCCTCTTAGCACTCAGATGCCTTACGCTAAGCAATTATACTAATTGCGACTAGTTAGCTGAGGCGATGGCTGGCTAGTTTAGGCGATCGCACCAACAGACAGGCAACTCCTGCACGATAGAATATGTTCAGAACTTCCTTAGTACAGCTCTTTAATCAGCTAACAGTGAGGAGTTATTGGTGAGCAAGCCCTTGGGATAATTGCACACAATGAGAAATCCTCTGGTCAGCAGTCTATGGAAAAAGTAAAGTCGAAACGCTGAGTTGGCACTTCAAGAGAGGAGATAAAATCACGCATGGGCAAGGTAGTCGGCATTGACCTGGGTACAACAAACTCCGTGGTAGCTGTCATGGAGGGTGGCAAGCCGGTTGTAATTGCCAATGCAGAAGGAATGCGGACAACGCCTTCGGTGGTTGGCTTCAGTAAGGACGGAGAACGGCTTGTTGGACAAATGGCACGCCGCCAAGCGGTACTCAACCCCCAGAATACGTTTTATGGGGTCAAGCGCTTCATTGGGCGCAAGTATACAGAATTGAGTGCAGATTCTAAGCGCGTTGCCTACACAATACGTCGGGATGACAATGGCAACATCAAAATTAAGTGTCCTCGTTTGAAGAAGGACTTTGCCCCTGAAGAAATTTCGTCAATGGTGCTGCGAAAGCTAGCAGATGAGGCAAGCCGCTATCTAGGACAACCCGTGACAGGTGCGGTAATTACAGTTCCCGCTTACTTTAATGATTCTCAGCGGCAGGCAACCAAAGATGCGGGACGGATTGCTGGTTTAGAGGTACTACGGATACTCAATGAACCAACAGCAGCATCTTTGGCGTATGGATTAGATCGCCAAGAGAGCGAGACAATCTTGGTATTTGACTTAGGAGGCGGTACGTTTGATGTCTCTATCCTCGAAGTTGGGGATGGAGTATTTGAGGTCAAAGCAACGAGTGGTGATACTCAACTCGGTGGGAATGATTTTGATCAAAAAATTGTTGACTGGTTGGCAGAGCAATTTTTGGAAACAGAAGGGGTCGATTTAAGACGCGATCGCCAAGCCTTACAACGTCTCTTTGAAGCGGCGGAAAGAGCGAAAATTGAGCTTTCAGGGGTCGGTGTCAGTGACATCAATTTACCCTTTATTACCGCAACAGAAGATGGGCCAAAGCATCTAGAAACACGCCTGACCCGCCCTCAGTTTGAGGGATTATGTGCTGATCTAATCAACCGCTTGCGTAGACCGTTAAAACGTGCATTGGGAGACGCAGGCTTAAGTCCCGTTCAAATTGATGAAATTGTTTTAGTCGGTGGCTCAACACGTATCCCACTCGTCCAACAACTGGTGCGAAGCTTAATAGATAAAGAGCCAAATCAGAACGTTAATCCTGATGAAGTGGTGGCAGTAGGAGCGGCAATTCAAGCAGGTATTCTCACCAGTGAAGTGAAGGATGTGCTGTTGTTGGATGTGTCACCGTTGTCCTTAGGATTAGAAACCATCGGTGGTGTCACCAAAAAGCTTATCCCCCGTAACACCACAATCCCGGTACGGCGTTCTGATATATTTTCCACGGCTGAAAACAATCAGACGCTTGTGGAGATTCATGTCCTGCAAGGCGAACGGGATATGGCGGCGGATAACAAGTCTCTCGGTCGGTTTAAGCTGACGGGTATTCCTCCTGCACCAAGAGGTGTGCCTCAAATCCAGGTAGCGTTTGATATTGATGCGAATGGGATTTTGCAGGTTACAGCGTTAGATCGGACAACGGGTCGAGAACAAAGTGTCACGATTCAAGGCGCTTCTACTCTTAGTGAGTCAGAAGTGAACCAGATGATTCGTGAAGCGGAGCAATTTGCCCAAACTGACCGGGAACGGCGGGAGCGTGTGGAGAAGCGTAACCGCGCTGAGACTCTGGCAAATGACGCAGAACGGCAACTCAAAGAGGTGACTCTAGATTTCGGTTCGCAGTTTGCTAGTGGTTATCGACGTCGGATTGAAGCGTTGGCGGCTGAACTCCGTGAGGCGATCAAACGTGATGATGAGCGTAGTATTGATCGGGCACAATCTGATCTTCAGGATGCCGTGTATGAGTTGAAGCGCGAGGTGCGGATGCAATACGCGGATGATGAGGATGATGACTTCTTTGGCTCGATTCGTCGTACCTTTACGGGAGAGAGTGATAGTGACCGATATCGCGATGATCGGCGTGACTCCTCTCGTGATTCCTACCGTGACTCCTCTCGTGATTCTTACCGTGACTCTTCTCGTGACTCCTACCGTGACTCTTCTCGTGATTCTTACCGTGACCCTTACGATGCTGGCGGTCGTTCATCACGACCTCAACCGCGTCGTGCGCCATTACAAAATGATTGGGATGATGATGACGATGATTGGTTCTAACCACAATTAGCTGTTAAAGCTTTTTTTGAGAAAGTCGTTTAAGGGAGCTAATCTAAAGTTCATCACGTTTCTCGCCCCAAACCAACCTTTGGTAACGAAGAGCTAGCCGCTAATTAAAGGATCGATAAACACTATCTCTATGCAAAACTTTCGGGACTATTATGAGATTTTGGGGGTGCCCATAGAGGCATCCAATGAAGAAATTAAAAAGGTTTATCGGCGGCTGGCTCGGCAGTATCACCCGGATCTAAATCCGGGAGACAAAGAAGCAGAAGAGAAGTTCAAGGATATCGGTGAGGCGTATGAGGTTCTTTCCGACCCAAATAAGCGATCGCAATACGACCAGTTCAGCCGCTTTTTGAGGAAAAAAGGTTTCAAAAAAGGCTCTAAAGTACCGAACTTTAGAACAACAGGCGATAATGACGGAACATTCCGCAATCGCAATGGTGGTGGTCGTAGCTCTACCCAAGAAGTTGATTTCAGTCAGTTTGGAGACTTTAATAGCTTTGTTGACCAACTGCTAGGACGCCGTAACGCGGCAAGGGCAGCAGCAACAGAACCGGAACGTTCTAGTGTCCGAGTCAACACATCAGATGCCTTCCGACCAGGAACAACAAAAACGGCTTACACCATTAATCCTCGTGCCGATCGCAAAGATATCGAGGCACGACTAACGCTGCCTTTAGAAAAAGCCTATGAAGGAGGGCGAGAGAGAATCCGCTTAGAAGACGGGCGGTCTTTGGAAATTGATTTACCTCCTGCAATGGTGACAGGTCAGCGTGTGCGGCTCAAGGGACAGGGCATTGCGGGTGGCAACCTCTACCTGAGAATTACAGTTGCTCCCCATCCCTTCTTCAAACTAGAGGGTTCAGATATCTTCTGTCAGTTGCCAGTAACTCCTAGTGAGGCGGTGCTAGGTAGCGCAATCGAAGTGCCGACCCTCGATGGCAGAGTGAAAATGACTGTTCCAAATGGAGTCCGGTCAGGGCAACGACTCCGACTTGCAGGTAAAGGCTACCCCAGCACCACTGGAACCAGAGGCGATCAGCTAGTCGAAATCCAAATCACCGTTCCCAGAGACCCTAGTCCCCAAGCACGAGAACTCTACGAAAAACTGCGGCAGATTGAAAACTTCAACCCTCGTCTTGATTTGCCAGTTTAATTTAATCCGGTGCCGCTATCAGAGTGTTGATACGGCTAGAGGATTAGTGATTGGGGATTGGGGAAACTTGCTGGAAAGCGATCGCTACTCCCAAGCTGAATTACTTTGCATTCAGCAATATAGTCAAGGGCGCACAGCCGTGCGGCTTTAACTGTATTGTTTAATGAAAACTTGATTCAGTTTGTTTTTGAGGGAGAGTTAAAGGCGATCGCACTCTTCAATTTGAACATCGCACTTCGGAAGAAACGCGCTAGCGTTAGCGAAGCGAGGCGTTAGCCTAGCATCCCGCTCTTGGTTATCGCTCCTACACAGATACACTAATTATCCAAAAGCCTTCAGTAGACAGTTTTGCTTCTTCGCCTGAGCGGATTGGGCTTGAGTTTG
This sequence comes from Microcoleus sp. FACHB-SPT15, assembly GCF_014849525.1. Lineage (NCBI taxonomy): Bacteria > Bacillati > Cyanobacteriota > Cyanophyceae > Oscillatoriales > Microcoleaceae > Microcoleus > Microcoleus sp. FACHB-SPT15. The sequence goes on from NZ_JACJNU010000022.1 coordinate 70,022, forward strand.
GGTTTGGGGTTGGGAAGCAGAAGCCACTCCTACTCCCGAAAGGGGATGAGTGCTGACAACTTTCCAGACAGCATCCTGAATGATACTAACTAACTCAGGATTGTTCACCTTGTAAGGGCTTGCGGTCAACCCTTTTGGATTGTCTTTGAATAGCGTTGCATAGAACGTAGACCCCACAATGTAGGAACCTACATCGTTAAAATGAATGCCGTCAGAATAGACTTGCGTGATGTTTGTATATCCTGGTACCTGACCCGCTTTTATCCGTTGGTTTAGTTCATACAGAACATCACCCACTGGCACCATGAAAATACGATCTTGTATTTTGGGGTACGCTTTCCTCAACTCGGAAGTTAGCTTCTCAAAATAGTCCCGCGACTCTTCTGTGCCATTTCCTTCACTCGTATACTTCCTAAGCCATTTCTCGTCAAAATCAAGACTGCCATTTTCATTGCGGCGAGGCCAGCGAGAGTAGACATAGATGCGAAGGTTGGGGCTTTTTGGTAAGGCTAGGTTGATGTAGTTCTTTGCCATCGCCAAATCTCCGTCGTTGCTGTCAAGCTGGCGGTCAAATGGCTGGAGGGTAAGGACATCCCATTGGTAATTTGGCAAAGCGTTCGGGTAGTAGCCAAAAGGTTCTTCGCGGAAGCCGTCGGCTGGATGTTCCCAAATCCAAGCCAAAGGTGCCCCAGGAATCATGTGCCTACCAAAAACATACTGATGTCCCCGACTCTCTACCAACTGGCGAAGAGCATTGTAGTTGATAGTATCTGTGACGCTGTTGCCAATATGATAAACGCGAAGCGTCTGGGCGCTATGTGCAGCAAAGTTAAGTAGAACCACCGTCAAGATTGCTAACAAGCCTACTGTGAGCATCCTTACAACTCTTCGATAAGACATGAAAGCATTCTCCTAGGGTGAAAAGGAAACAATGAGGAATCTCCGCTTCCGTTTTGTTGGCATAACGGCGGTTAGTTTAGCGTCGATGCTTAGTGTGGTTTAGCTATGCAAGGAGTGTTAGCGTAGCTTTCGCCTTACACCCACCGTCCTACAATTACCCGCACCGTTCCATCTTCCAGGGTTTCTTCCTCTTCAACATTAAAACCCTGCTCCTGCACCGATGTCATCAGCATTTTATGAGCATACTTCTGCATAATTGAATTTACAAAAGCCTGCTGATCTATCTTCGCTCCCCAAAAATCTGCAACTAGCTCGTAAGTTTCACCATTGCGGCGAAAACCCAAATCATAGCCATTGTCTTGCCGGATGACGTACTCAGCGTTTGTTTTATTCCCTGCGTAGCCTCGGACTTTTTTGTTGTACTCTAACGTGTATCCCAATTCCTGCAATGTCTGCTGTAGGATTTCACCATTTTTGATTTGAACTTTGATTGTGGTGAAATGTGACATGAAATTTTTCTCCTTAGTTATGTTGTTATTAACTGCCTAAAATTGACCTCTCCCCCAACTGCTCCTGCTCTTGACTGAGGAGTCTAGCTCTCCTTTCCCTCGCAAGGGTTTCGGTACTGGGGGAAGTCTTAACTTCTTCTAAACCCACCAGGCAATTACTACTCTAATCGTGCCATCTTCTAACGTTTTTCCTCCTCAACTGTAACGAAGTGACTATGGTATTAGTGGTTGTACCCTAGTGTTGGGGTTCACGACCAAGATTCACACGTTCGTAGCCTCATGCGATCGCGTCTTTACGGTCATCGACGAGCCGCCTGCGATCGCGGACGAGCCTGATGCGCGATCACTTCCTGTCTATCCCCGCACACTAGCCCTTTGAGACGTGAGCTTTGAGTACAACTCTGGGCTACCCTACTGTAAAACCAAGTCGGCAGTAGGTATATCATCCGGCTTAATTGTTATAAGTCACCGTCCAGTTTTGAGGTTGTTTAAGTTGCTCTAATAATCCTTCACTAGTCAACCACCAAGTTGTGCGAGTTCTCAGGTAATATCTCGTCAAAGTGTGACCCGGTGGGGTTTCAATTCCTTCAAAACGGTGATTGGCTTCAGTATATTTGGCTCTTTGACAGTAATTGCCCACGCCCTTGATTGTTAGGAGGACTGGCTCAGACCGATTGCATTTCTCAAAAGGAAGCGGAAAAATTCCATAGACTTGATGCCGACCCAACCACGGCTTAACAACTACTTTGAGAGCAGGAACGGTAGTAGTGGGACGGTTAGATGCTAGATATCCTAATCCAGTACACCGACCATCCAGTGGTTCCTGTAGGCGATGAACTAACTGGGTGATACCCACCATTGTAAGTAGAACAATGGTAAAGAAAAGTTGACCTTTTCGTAAGTTCAATCTCAACCTTTGTTTCATACCTTGTTTTAGTTCAAAGTTGATATACGGGGAATGGGGAATTGATAAATTTAATCGACTTCGAGAGGACCGATGCCTCGTTGCTGAGTGTAGCGTTTCAACTCATCCACTAGCTGGGTATCATTGGAGGCTGTTCTTGCACCTGCTTCGGCTGCCCAGTGTTTCAAATCTTCAATTTGTTCGCGTGCGATCGCAGCTATTGGTACTGTCTCTTCTATTGCCCGTAAAATATCTGTTGTCACCAAGTCCCGTCTGTTACCTGACTCTGTTCGCTCAAAAAAGGCTCGGTGCATTGCATCCACCACTACCTGCTCAATCTCTGCGCCACTAAAGTCTTTCGCTGTTTTTGCCAACAGTGCCATATCGAACTCCCGCATCCGAGAAGGACGCAACCGTTGCAAATGTACTTTAAATATCTCCTGTCGCTCCACTTCTGTCGGCAAATTCAAAAAGAAGATTTCATCAAATCGTCCTTTCCGTAGTAATTCAGCAGGCAAAATTCTTACATTATTCGCCGTTGCCACGAGAAACACAGGTGTTGTTTTCTCCTGCATCCAGGTAATCAAACTCCCAAATACACGCCGAGATGTGCCAGAGTCGCCATCAACACTACTAGCCAGATTTCCAAACGCTTTATCAATTTCATCAATCCACAAGACACAGGGTGCCATGGCTTCTGCTAGTTGAATCATCTGCCTGACTCGGCTTTCACTTTCCCCGACAATGCCACCAAATAACCGCCCTGTATCCAGTCGCAACAACGGTAATCGCCACTCATTAGCGATGGTTTTGGCACTTAGGGATTTACCTGTACCTTGAATTCCCACGAGCAACACACCTTTGGGGTTAGGAATGCCGTATTGTCTCGCTTCTTCCGTAAACGCATCCGATCGCATTCTGACCCATTGCTTCAGGTTTTCCAACCCACCGACACTCTTGAGTGATTCGTGAGTTGTAAAGAACTCTAAAATGCCTGTCTGACGAATTGTTTGTTTTTTCTCCTCTAATACTTGGTCAATATCAGTCTCATCCACTTGTTGTTTTGCGGCAAGTGCAAGAGCAAGTACCCGTCGAATTCGTTCGCGGCTTAATCCTTGGCAAGCTTTAATGAGTTGTTCTTTGGCTAACCCACTCAGTTTGAGCTTGTCAGGTGCTACCTCTTTGTTAAGCAAGTAATTAATTTCCCGCACATTAGGCAATGGGAAATCGATAACTGTCACTTCTTCGCTCAACTCAGCAGGAACTTCCAAAGTATGGCTGGTTAACACCAAGGTTTTGCGGCTGCGTTTGAGTTCCCGCGTCAAAAGATTTTTAAATTCTCGGATGACTGGGGCGTTGCGATCGCTATGGGGATTTTTCAGCAAAAAGTGCAAATCTCGTAGTACAAAAATTGTACCTTCGGTTGTCGAGGTCTTGGCAATCCGGTTCAGCGCTCCCATCACTGAACCTTTATCAGCACCGTTGTCATCCCAACCGCGCACAATGTCCCATAGCAATAGCTTACGTTCCGGCTCTGACATCAGTGCGACTTCGAGCAATACCTCTTCAACTGGCTCTTCTTCCACGCCAACGATGTACAGTAGCGGGTAACGCGCCCGTAGCATTAAATCTAGCTGTTGTACTAGGGCACTATGGGGACTCATTGAGGACATTGGACTTGTCGTGTTAGTGGATAGGTGAGCCAGAAGCGATCGCGTTTTGACGAAAATCAGTTACTAAAGTTATGGGACACTTGAGTTGATGTGTACCTAGCTCGATTGTACTGAAGTCAAGCAAGCGTCTATTATCCCCAACTACTAAATAGCGATAACTGTTCTTCTCCAAACACTCGCTCTTGCTCATTTAGTTGCATCACTCTCCGCTTCAGATTGGATAAATTCTAAGCATTCTATACTGTCTCCACTCTTCAACAAAATGAGGAAAAAAACATGACGACGCTATTAATTCAAACCGAAAGCGTCCCGCTGATGGTGAATTTTCCTGCTATCAAATCGATGAGTATTGAACAGTTCTATGAATTCTGTCAAGCGAATCGTGATTTTAGAATTGAGCGTACTGCTAGTGGAGAAGTTATCATTATGCCACCAGTTTTTTCAGATATAGGCAATCGAAACATTAAAATTGCTCAGCAACTTGCAAACTGGGCTGATTACGATGGAACAGGTGAAACGTTTGACTCTAGCACAAGCTTCACCCTGCCTAATGGGGCAACGCGCTCTCCTGATGCTTCCTGGATTAAACTAGAGCGTTGGTATGCTTTAAGTGAAGAACAACAAGCCTCATTTGCTCCAATTTGTCCAGATTTTGTGATTGAGTTACGCTCTAGGATCGATACTCTTAGAGGATTGCAAGACAAAATGCAGGAATATATTGACAACGGTACATCACTTGGATTTTTGATTGAGCGCAAAATCCGAAAAGTATACATATACCGTCCTCATGAAGAACCTGAGATTTTAGATAATCCCGAAGTAGTAAGTGCCGCTCCAGAGCTACCAGGATTTATCTTACGGATGGCAACAATCTGGTGATTAAGATTATTGCCTGAAATAAGTTTTGGAGTGAGCAGCTTTACTAGTGCAGCGCGGCAGAAATAACCCATCACTCTTGAGTGGGGTGACAAATAGGGGTAAACTTTACACTAGCTTGTGTCATCAGGCTTAGTGTGAGTCAGAGAAATTGAGCCG
>NZ_JACJNU010000023.1:0-37405 GCF_014849525.1 Microcoleus sp. FACHB-SPT15
CAAACACGATCAATTACCGTTACTTGATTAATGCTCTTTTGGCGCGTCCCTACTTGAATAATATATTTGTACTACAAATTGGCGATCGCGCTGTGCCAGTTGCGTAAGTCCTGTGTAATATTGCCGTCTGAGTCAAAAGCGATCGCACCGCCGTTACCCGTACCAGAAGAAGAGTTCAGGTTCCCGACTGTAATATTGCCGTCTGAGTCAAAAGCGATCGCACCGCCGTTACCTGTACCAGAAGAAGAGTTCAGGTTCCCGACTGTAATATTGCCGTCTGAGTCAAAAGCGATCGCACCGCCGTTACCGTTAATCGAGCTAGAGTCAAGTGTCCCAGTACTCGTATTAATCGCACCACCGCTTGTACTCGTGAGGCTAATTCCTCCACCCACTGAAGTGATATTACTAGTAGTAATGTCATTGTTTGCGATCAGATTCACAGAACCACCAGATGAAGCAATATCACTAGTAGTAATATCGTTGCTTGCGGTCAGATTTACTAAACCACCATTCGATGTAATTCCACCTTCCAACTGGATAGTTGTTGTTGTGAGGTTGACTCCGCTAGCAGCCGTCGTCTGAACGTTCTGTAGAGTGGTGATACCTGTCCCAGCTAATTGGGTAAGGCTGTCAGCAGCGATGGGCGAGGTGGCTGTCACATTGTTCGCGTTAGTAATCGTCAAGCCACCTAAACTGGTGTTTCCACCGACAGCATCACTAAAGTTGATATTGCCCGCACCCGCTTCTAGGTTCAGAATTGCTGTTCCCGCGTTGTACTCAACTACATAACCCTGCTGGCGGAGGGTAGAGGCTAAGTCATTCCATGTTTGTGTGTCTATCTGAACGTATTCCGCGTAATCTTCGCCTCCTATATCTCCGACTGGTGGCTCGTCGTTGCCTGGTTGACCATTCCCCCAGTTGGTGTAGCCAATTTTGGTTCCATCCTCCCAAAATATATTTCCTGCTTCTGGCCCCGTTACCCATCGCCAAGTGCCTTCTTCTGCTTCGTCACTCGCACCAATCCAAGCACCAAGACCATCCGGAATCCCTAGTGTAAAAACTTTGGCATTTTCTGCTTCTGAGGTAATCGTCACCAGATAACCTTGTTGACCTTTAAATGTTCTTTCTTCAGCGGCATTTAGTGCATCGATCCAATTCAATGGGTCAGCCACATATTCGTAGGTGTGAGCCGCATCCACGGTGCTATTAAACGCGATGTTGCCCCCTGCTGAGTTGATAGTAGTCTCCTCGCTGTAAAGGATGACTGGGCCATCGAAAGTGATATTGCCACCATTTGAGGCGATCGCTTCTCCAGTAAGATTAATCGACAAAGGAGCCGCCAAAATTATTGGTCCACCTGCTGTGGTTATATTCCCTACCGTAATTCTTCCACCTGACGCTTCTCCAACCGAGGTAAACGTTCCTTCTGGCGTGACAAAATCGGGTGGAACATTGGTAGGATTTTGCAGTTCGTCAAAGTCCAATCCTGCCCTCAATATCAGCGAAGGACTACCCGCCAAAATAGCAATATCCGGGTCTAGTCCTGTTAAAGCGACATCGGCTTGCGTGATTGTGATGTTTCCACCTGTAATGCTGCCTGTTGCTTCTACCTTTAGGGAAGCACCTGTGTAATCACCAAACCTGACATCCCCGATCGCTGTGATAATTGGATCGTAGAGACTAACAAAATTGCCGCCTTGTCCTGCCAAGTTGAGAATTGAGAAACTTCCACCACTTGAAAAATGAGCATCACCGGAGATAATGCGATCGCTTACTAAGTTGAGATTCCCGCCACTGGTAAATGGCGTCTGGTAAAGATGATTCAGTGCGAGAATATCAATTCCCTGATTGCCCTGAATGTAAAGATTTCCCCCGGCTTGGGCGAGGAAAGAATTCGCGACACTATCGCGCACTCGCACGATGTTCTGTGCCAGTAAATTCAAGTTACTAGTCGTTTGTAGCTGACTCTCTACCAGTATCAGGTCATGATTTGCCCAAAGAAATGCATTTCCTGCCGTTACACCCTTTGCCACTACATCACCGTTCTCAATCTCTAATCCCGAACTTGTTAGGGCAACCTGATTTCCGTTTACCACAACACCTGTAGCATGACCTGTGTTACCACCCGTCAATAACTCTGCTAAGGAGGCAGGAGTAGGGACAATCTCCCCTGAGTTTCCCTCTGGTGAGTTTGGGTCAGCCGTGATGAGGTTATTGGGTTGAATGTCTAAACTCAGCAGATGTCCTGGTTGAGAAAGACGCACGAGATTTTGCCCTGGCACGGCGGTGACAATGATGTTCCCGTTCGGTGCTGTCAGCTGTCCTGTACTAATAACAGTACCGCCCAGTAACGAGAGATTTTGCCCTTCTCCTACCGCTAGATTACCCGTGTTTAAAATTGCCCCTGGTGTTCCTGTTGTCCCAAAGTTAAAGGTATTAGGTGTGCCGATAAGTGAGGCATAGTTATTAAAACCCACTGCCTGAAACCAGCTGTTATCACTAAACCCGATACCTGTGGCAGTCGTAGCGGTAAAGTCAGCCGGGACATTGAGTTGGGCATTTGCGCCAAAAACTATCCCGGCTGGATTCATTAGAAATAAATTGGAATTGCCGCCACTGACTTGCAGCAAACCCTTGATTACTGAAGCCTCTCCTCCTGTAACACGTCCCAGAATATTTACAACGGCTGGGTTAGAAAGAAAGTTAGCGATTTGATGAGAATCTAGACCAAACTGCGTGAAGCTGTGGAAGAGGTTCGTGCCATCAGCGGAAGTTGTTCCACCCGTGATGTCAAAACGGTTGTCGTCGGGCGTGATGACAGTACCCGTACCATCTGCCTCTGGGACGATGGGTGTAGCAGCGATTGGTGCAACACTAAGGGCAGTAAAGAGGGGTAGTGCAATTAGCGATCGCCTTATTGTTCTCGCGCCTAATATCATCCGTTTACGGTTGCAAGCCTTAATTTTTGTAACATTGAGTCAGTCTTCAAAAATTTTTCACTAAACAAAGCTCTTGGAAGTATTCTTACCTCAGCCTGTTTTTCTCTCGGTAAAGCATCAAAGTCGAGCTAAGTATCTATAGCTATTGCAGTTGTTTTTCCCATATTTTGTGGGATTATTACAGTACTTTTAACAAAGATGAGGGGCAGCATGAGGCAGCGAGCGCTGTTGCTGGTAAATCATCACTCTCGGCGAGGACACGACACTCTTTCTCAAGTAGTGACGCAGTTGCAATCGCTGGGCTTTGAACTTTTTGAAGAGCCAACCGATCAAACCCAGCAGCTATCAGACATTATCCGGAGTTATCGCGGTCGCGTTGACATAGTAATCATCGGTGGTGGCGATGGCACCTTAAATGCCGCTATAGAGGGCTTAGTCGATACTCAACTCCCCTTAGGAATTTTGCCATTAGGAACGGCTAATGACCTCGCCCGTACTCTGAGGATTCCCCAATCAATACCCAAAGCTTGCCAGGTAATTGCGGCAGGTCAAAGCCAGCGGATTGATTTAGGAAAGGTTAACGATAAACATTTCTTTAATGTCGCGAGTCTTGGGTTGAGTGTACAAATTACAAGGCAACTGAACAAAGAAGCCAAGCGTGTTTGGGGAGTCTTGGCGTATGCGGTGACGGCGATTCAAGTGATTTGGAAAGCTCGACCCTTTCGGGCCCAGATTCGTCTGCGTGGAGAGTCAATTTCTGTAAAAACTGTACAAATTGCCGTTGGTAACGGGCGCTACTATGGCGGTGGCATGGCAGTGGCTGATGATGCGGCCATTAACGATGAACGCTTGGATTTATACAGTTTGGAGTATCATCACTGGTGGCAAATTTTTGTGTTATTACCAGCTATGTGGAGAGGACGACAGGCTAATTTGCAGGGTGTACGTACTCTTCAGGGCAAAGAATTTGAAATTTATACTCGTAAACCTCAGCCGATCAATGCTGACGGTGAAATCGTGACATACACTCCAGCGAAATTCCACGTTGTTCCCAAAGCGTTGGAAGTATTTGTGCCAGATTTCCCTGTGCTTCCTCCGTTAAAAAATATACCACGCGACGCTTGATAAACTAAGCACACAGAGGAACCGGGAAAGAACTAGTCTTTGTCGAGGCTTTAGGTTTAAGAATATGATTGATTTCGTATCGTGTTTAAGAAAACATTCCCGTGACTCCATCGACACGTTCAAATTCCTTACCTGATCTGGCAACTCCCTGGTATACCCTAGACGCTGAGAAGACGCTGTCAGAGTTCGGCAGCAACCCAGAAACCGGTCTGACTTCTCAACAAGTACAAGAGCGATTGCAGCAATATGGTTCCAATGAGCTAGAAGAAGCCGCAGGCCGTAGTTCTTGGGAAATTCTCCTTGATCAGTTCAAAAACATCATGTTATTGATGCTGATTGCGGTAGCCCTCATCTCAGGACTTCTAGACCTGTTAGCACTGCGACAAGGGTCATTTGAGGGTATTCCCTTCAAAGATACGATCGCCATTTTGTTGATTGTTATCCTCAACGGTGTCCTGGGTTATCTCCAGGAAAGCCGTGCAGAACAAGCGCTAGCGGCACTGAAAAGCCTTTCTTCCCCCAAGGTTAGAGTGATTCGGGACGGCAGAACCCTTGAAATAGATGGAAAGGAATTGGTGCCAGGAGACATCATGCTTCTGGAAGCAGGGGTTCAGGTGTCAGCCGATGGGCGTCTAATTGAAGAATCAAATCTTCAGATACGAGAGGCGGCACTCACAGGAGAAGCCCAAGCGGTAAACAAGAAGGTAGACATACACCTGAATGAAGAAACACCGTTAGGCGATCGCATTAACTTGGTCTATCAGGGAACTGAAGTTGTCCAGGGACGGGGTACTGTACTCGTCACTGGCACAGGGATGCGGACAGAATTAGGCAAAATTGCCGAAATGCTGCAATCTGTGGAAAGTGAACCAACGCCCTTGCAACGGCGGATGACTCAACTGGGTAATGTTCTCGTCACTGGCTCACTTATTCTAGTGGCGATAGTCATCGTGGGTGGCATGGCAGCCTCTTACTTCAAGTCGAATAGATTCGATTGGGGTGTCTTGCAAGAGTTGGTGGAAGTTTCTCTGTCGATGGCAGTCGCCGTTGTTCCAGAAGGTCTACCAGCGGTAATCACAGTTACCCTGGCGCTAGGTACACAGCGGATGGTGCGTCGTCATGCCCTAATCCGCAAACTACCTGCTGTGGAAACCTTGGGAAGTGTCACGACGATTTGCTCAGATAAAACTGGCACACTGACACAAAACAAAATGGTGGTGCAGAAAGTTGCCACCGGGAGACAGACGTTCAGCGTCACAGGTGAAGGTTACGCCCCTCAAGGGGAGTTTAGAATCAACAATCAGCCCACTACACCTGAGCAGAATCCAGAACTACAAACGCTGCTGCTTGCCTGTGTGCTGTGCAATGATGCCCTATTGCAACGTGAAGAACCCCAACGGCAGGAGAATGGCAAAGGTAAGGCGAAACAAAGCTTTGAGAGCGAGTGGGCAATTTTAGGTGACCCAACTGAAGGGGCGTTGCTTTCCTTAGCAGGGAAAGCGGGTTTGGAAAAGGAACCATTGAACCGCCAACTCAAACGGGTTGAGGAGTTTCCCTTTTCCTCAGAACGTAAGCGGATGAGTGTGATTTGTGAAGGAAGTACTCAAAACGTCGCCCGTCCCGCGCAAAATTCACCCTTCATCATGTTTACCAAGGGTTCACCTGAACTGATTTTGGAACGTTGTACCACCTACCAGCAAGGCGACGCTACCCAAGCACTTAGCAACGAAGAGCGCTCTTTGGTATTGGAGCAGAATAACCAGATGGCAGGTGCAGGTTTGCGGGTGTTGGGCTTTGCCTATAAACCTTTGGATACCAAGCCTCCGGAAGGCTCAGATGAAGCGACAGAGCGAGAGTTAATCTGGCTGGGACTGGTGGGAATGTTGGATGCGCCACGTCCAGAAGTGCGGGACGCGGTGGCAAAATGTCGTGAAGCTGGCATTCGGGCAGTAATGATTACGGGTGACCACCAGCTAACAGCACAAGCGATCGCGCATGATTTAGGGATTGCGAAAGTAGGCGATCGCGTTTTGGCAGGTCCGGAATTACAACGCCTTAGCCAGGAGGAACTAGAGCAACAGGTTGACAATGTCAGTATTTATGCCCGTGTTTCCCCAGAACACAAGCTGCGGATTGTCCAAGCCCTTCAGAGTCGTGGTAAATTCACCGCGATGACAGGCGATGGTGTGAACGATGCCCCTGCCCTTAAGCAAGCAGACATAGGTATCGCTATGGGGATTACTGGCACTGACGTGAGTAAAGAAGCTAGCGACATGGTACTCCTCGATGACAACTTTGCCACGATTGTTGCGGCAACAGAAGAAGGTCGGGTTGTTTACATGAACATTCGCCGCTTTATCAAATACATCCTGGGTAGCAATATTGGGGAAGTTTTAACGATTGCTGCGGCACCACTGCTTGGACTCGGTGGTGTTCCCCTTACCCCGTTACAAATCCTTTGGATGAACCTCGTCACCGATGGTTTACCTGCCCTTGCCCTTGCCGTAGAACCAGCAGAACCGGATGTGATGAAACGTCCTCCTTTTAGTCCCCGCGAAAGTATCTTTGCCAGAGGACTAGGCTCTTACATGGTTCGCATCGGTATTGTTTTTGCGATTATCAGCATTGCCTTGATGGTCTGGGCTTACAGCTATACCCATGCACCTGGATACAACGGAGAGGGAGGCCCGGATACTTGGAAAACGATGGTCTTTACCACTCTGTGTCTTGCCCAAATGGGTCACGCTTTGGCGGTTCGCTCTAACAATCGGTTGGTGATAGAACTCAATCCCTTTACTAACCCCTACTTGCTCTGGGCTGTGCTTGTAACGACAGCGTTGCAGTTAGCCCTGGTTTACGTTCCGTTCTTACGAGATTTCTTTGGCACTCACTTCTTGAGCTTGCAGGAACTTGGTATCTGCTTTGCCTTTAGCAGCTTATTGTTGGTTTGGGTGGAGCTAGAGAAGCTGTTTTTCCGTTTTTACTACTCTCGTCGCTCTTAAGTCAGTTGTTAGTGGTTAGTTGTTGGTTGTTTGTTATTAGTCGTTTATTGTTTGACCAATAACAATAGCAAACAACCAATAACGAATGACCAATAACCAATGCCAAAATGTATTTGAAAACTCTGCACCTTAGACAATTTCGCAATTATCGGGATTGTGTAGTCGATTTCGATGCCCCGAAGACAATTTTGGTGGGGAATAATGCTCAGGGGAAGTCGAATCTGCTGGAGGCGGTGGAGTTACTCTCAACTCTCAAGAGTCATCGTTCAGTACGCGATCGCGATCTCGTTTTGGAAGACGCGGCTGTTGGTCAAATTCAGGCTAATCTAGAACGTGCCTATGGCCCAGTGGAGCTAGCTTTAACTCTTCGTACTCAAGGACGGCGTACTGTTGCTCTCAATCAAGAATCCTTACGTCGCCAGCTAGACTTTTTGGGCATCCTCAATGCCGTGCAGTTCTCAAGCCTAGATTTGGAACTTGTGCGGGGCGCACCAGAACGGCGTCGCAATTGGTTGGATTTGATACTCACTCAACTAGAACCTATCTACGCCTACATTTTGCAGCAATATAACCAAGTGCTGCGACAGCGTAACGCCCTCCTCAAAAAACTCCGCAAGCAAGAGTTAGAAGGCAAAATTGATGAGTTATCAACCAGAGACTCTATTGATGAACTAGCGCTGTGGGATGCCCAACTCGCAACCACTGGCTCACGAGTGACGCGGCGGCGAGCAAGAGTTCTGGAACGACTTGCCCCACTCGCCACCACATGGCACACCAGTATTAGCGGAGCAACTGAGTTACTAGAAGTAACCTATGCTCCCAATGTCAGCATTGAAAAAGGCGATTCAGAGGGAGTGCAGCAAGCTTTTTTAGACAAAATCAAACAACGCCGAATTCCTGAACATACTCACGGTACAACTCTGGTTGGCCCTCACCGAGATGAAGTTGAGTTTATCATCAACGAAACTCCGGCAAGGTCTTATGGTTCTCAAGGTCAGCAACGGACACTTGTACTCGCCTTGAAGTTGGCAGAACTTCAGCTAATTGAAGAAGTCGTGGGTGAACCGCCACTGCTGCTACTTGATGATGTCTTAGCAGAACTCGACCTAAGTCGTCAAAATCAGCTACTTGATACTATTCAAGACCGATTTCAGACCTTGATTACGACAACACACTTGGGTGCTTTTGACTCCCAGTGGCTGAACTCTTCTCAAATTCTTACAGTTCAGGCTGGACAGATTAGCAGTTATTAACCGCTAAATCGCTAATGTCAGACTTATCGAGCCAATTTCGTTCTTCGGTATTGAGATTGAGGAGTAGAGAATCGCTTCTTTTGTGACAAAACGAGCTAAATAAAGGATGAACAGCCCTTGCTCTAGGCTTTAGTGTTGATACCATAGTAGATACTTCCCCTTAATTGGGGTTTTTGTGCAATTAGCGATCGCTTTAAGTTTGCGAGACCGGAAGCGATCGCTTTTACATTGATAAGTAAAACAGACGAAATTTCATCCTCATGTCAAGAGGCGAACTGGTCAGGTTGCGGATTAAGGAGTTTGCCGCTAGAGAGAACTGGACTCTCACAGAAGTGGCTGAGCGATCAGGAGTTCCTTATAGCACGATCAAAACGTATGCTCGCTCTCCTGGAATGGCAATGGTTGACATTGGTGCCTTACTAAAGTTGGCACGGATATTTGATGTGTCGGTTGAAGACTTATTTGAGGTAGTGGAGAAGTAAGTGGGTAATCTGGAAAAGAAACTTAGCGGCACACTTTAATAATATTTATTATTTGGAGTATTAGTATTCTTTTAGAACGGTTGCAAAAATTCCATACATAATAGTCGAAACTGATATCTTTATTCGATGAACACAGCTATTTTTTAATTTTTCATGTATTTTTAATGTCATTCTCTGGAGAATGTAGAAGATGCCATTAGCACCAACTGAAGAAAAAATGTGGGAGGTCTCAACCTCCAAAAATCGCACCGAAATGTCTGATGGTGAGATAAACGCAAAGTATGAGAAAGGAGAGCAAAGAATACTCACGGAAATCAATCGTGAAAAGCTTCCAAACTTTGTCGAAGCTTTAAAGAAGCCTGATTATATGGATTTACGACCCTTTTATCAAAGAAGGGCGCGTTGGGATTCAAAGATGCAATCACGACTAATCGAGTCGTTTCTCATAAATATTCCCGTCCCTCCAATTGTTCTTTACGAGACGAAGTTTAACTCGTATGAGGTGATGGATGGTCAACAGAGAATCAGCGCCATTCAGGCTTTTTACGAAAACCGACTCAAGCTGACTGGACTCGAACTTTGGCCAGAACTGAATGGACGTAACTACGCTGAACTTCCTGGGAAAATTAGGGCAGGAATTGATCGTCGATCCATTTCATCTATAGTACTTATCACCGAGTCGGCATCTAATCCTGAAGAAGCGCTGCTCCTAAAACAGCTTACCTTCGAGCGCCTTAATAATGGAGGCGTGGATTTAAGTTCGCAGGAGGTACGCAATTGTTTGTATCAGGGAAATTTCAACTCACTATTGCTCGAACTAGCGCGTCATCCCATATTTGCGGAGGCTTGGGGAATCCCTATAGAAACTCATGAAAAAAACGAGGTCGTATCGAATAAACTGGCTAAAAACAAACTGTATCAAAAGATGGAAGATGCGGAGTTGATTCTTCGTTTCTTTGCTCTGCGGCACGCCGAGAACTTTCAGAGTGGACTGGAGAGATTTTTTAACCTCTATATGATCAGAAGTCTGAAGTTTTCTGATGAAGATATTAAGTTCCTCAAAAACCTTTTTTTAGAAACACTCGCTCTAGCTAACACAATCTACGGAGAGACTTTATTCAAGCCCTTTGATCCAGAATATAATACATGGAAAAATCGCGCTCATAAAGCTTATTACGATGCAGTTATGGTGGGCTTGAGCAGGAATTTGCCCAACGCAAAAGTGTTAGTTGAGCAGAAGCGAAGAGTAATTGAAAAGACAAAGGAGCTTTTTAGAAAGGACGAATCAAAACTATTGATAGGTGCGGGAAGGACTAAGGCTGATATCCAGGAGCGACTAAGACTATTCGATGACATGCTTTCGCAAGTCATCGGAGAATAAATAGCGATGTTTCAGGAGCTTCTCAATACAGTAAATGTGAAGACTTCCACTGTCCGAGCGCTCATCCAGACTAATGAGAGGCTTAGAGAAATCGTGTTTGGAAGGGGTTCTGTAACAAGACAGGAATCAGACGAGGACACAGAACTCACTAGACTAATCAAGGGTGTTCCAGGGGTAACCGATTGGCGAGTGTATGATCACTGTGCTGTGGTTACGCGCTTGTACGCCATCTATGAACGTTTTGTTGAGAACTTAATCACCGATTGGGTCAGGCTTCTGCCGAGTATATTTCCACGTTATGTAGATCTTGAAGAAACAATCCAGAATACTCACCGGACGGGTGTGGGTCGTTTACTGTGTGACCTAAAGAAGAACAGGTTTGAACACCTTTCCATCGACCAGGTTGTTCAAGGTTTATTTCGTGGGGTGACTGGTGAAGAGGAATACGCGCTGTTGCCCGATGCGTTTCTCTTGCACGAGCAGAATTTAAGGAAAGGAGTGCTGGAGCAATTGTTAGCTGGCGCTGGAATCCAAAATGCTTGGGCTTGGGTGGAGAAGCATAGAGCCGTAAAGCATTTTTTGGAGGTTCGGGTAAGTGAAAACACTGCCGAAGGAGAACTCAATGAACTGGTTACCTATCGGAATGAAGCAGCTCACGGCGCTGTTATAGACAACTTTCTGGGTTCAAACGCGCTGCTGGAATTATGTGAATTTATCGAGACTTTGTGTCAAGCACTGGCTGAGTTGGTAACTTATCAGGTTATTGAGCAGCAGAAATCAATAGGGCAGGTCAGAGAGATTGGGCGCATTACAGAGTGGTTTAAAAAATCTAGGGCTGCGGTAGCAAAGGTTGAGGAAACTACTTTGTCAGTCAGAGGAAGCCTTTTTTTAGTTGGTGAGACGTACTGTCAGTTGGCTACGATTGAGAGTATTCGGATTGATGACGTTGATCAGGAGACCGTGAAAACAACCAGTGGAATGGAAGTGGGGTTTAAGTTTGATGTCGATGCGAGAGAAGGTTTGCGCCTGTACATGGTTTGGTGAAATGGTAGGAAAGTCCACTCACCCTTACAACAACTTTTTTAGTACCAAAGTAAACCCAGGCACTACCTCTTCACCACTCAACGTTGCTGTAGCAGGATACTGGGTAATTGTCCCATCAGCTCGATAAACCAAAGCTTGCTGATTCTTACGATCAATCAACCATCCCAACCGTACACCATTGTCAATATACTCTTGCATCTTCGCTTTGAGTGTTTCTAATCTATCAGTCTTAGAACGAATTTCAATCACAAAATCAGGGGCAAGGTTGAGAAATTGATCTTCTCCCTTGTCCCATCCTTCTGGTAAGCGTCCTTTAGCTACAAAAGCCGCATCAGGTGACTTGACAGCCGTATTCGCCAATTTGAAGCCAGTGCTTGGACTAAAGACTTCGCCCAAATCCTGACTTTCCACCCAAGTCAGCAGAAAAGCTCCTGCCTTTAATTCTCTATTGCCAGAAATTCCCCCTGTTGGTGGCATCGTTATTATTGTTCCATCAGCGTTTCGTTCAAACCGTAGCTCTGGGTTCTGGGAACTCATCTGCATCAGTTCTTCATCCGTTACTGCTGCCCACGCTTTCACCATTGTTCGCTCAGCCCTTGCTCTCGTTGGCTTTTTATAGCTGAACTATAGCAACTTTTAAATTGCCTACATCTCGCCTAGCTTAGCTATCATTCCACTAGCTATGATGACTTTCTCAAACGCTGACGCGCCGCTTGATGCCCCTTGTGTACTTCCAAATAGAGGATAGCCGTGGCAAGCCAAATCAGTCCTGCTGCGTAGCCTGCCACCACATCTGTCGGCCAGTGAATACCTAAATAAAGCCGACTGAAGCCAATGATTGAAACAAGCAGAATCGTCCCGATCGCAATCCACCACTGCCAGAGAGGAAAGCGAACGGCTAGCAAATAACCAACCAATCCATAAATGACCAGTGACATCATCGCATGACCACTTGGAAAACTAGAGGTGTGGGTTTTCCCCTCAACCAGTTCCCATAATTCAGGGCGATCGCGATTAAACATGAATTTAATCAGAAGATTTAAGCTGACTGCACCAATGGCTGCGATCGCTAACGCCTTAAATTCTGCCTTACGCCGTCGTCTCCAAAACGTTACTCCTAAACCCAGGCACACCAAAGTAACAACCACTGTGCCCCCCACAAACGAGAACCCATGCATCACATAATCGAGTAGCGGTGTATGCATGGGCTTAATCGCTAACAGAATATTTGTATCAATTGCTTTAGTTTGCTTCTCCAACACTTCATCGGCAAGTTCAAGAAAGCCCCAAACTGACAAAATAGCAACAATTAATCCTGTAATCGGGATGGTTGTCAGTAGCAAGGGGAATTTAGCATGAACCTGCTCTTGCCAAACACGAACAATTTGCTGACTAAAGCTGCGTCTGTTTTGGGAAGGCATCGTGAAGAGGAGGGAAAAAACCGCAGGAAGTATAAAGTTACCCTATCACCTTATCCAGTCCAGATTTCGGAAAATCGAAGCTACGCAAAGCTCTGCTCCTGCTTCCTCGACTTTACTCAAATCTAAGGCGATAGGCGTTGAATTTTCCAACTTCCATCTTCACTACGCTGGTAGAGCAACCTATCATGTAGCCGACTGGGACGCCCTTGCCAAAACTCTATTTCACTGGGAATTACCCGAAAACCTCCCCAATGAGGCGGACGGGGAACGTCTTTGTTGTCGTATTCTTCCTTAAGCTTCTGTAACTGTTGCTCCAATACCTCACGACTTTCAATGACTTGACTTTGATTAGAAGCCCAAGCGCCAAGCTGAGAGCCTATTGGACGGCTATGAAAATACGCATCAGATTCAGCGGGTGAAACCTTCTCAACACGCCCCTCAATGCGTACCTGTCGTTCTAACTCGGCCCACCAAAATGCGATCGCTCCCCAAGGGTTCTCGACCAACTGCTGCCCCTTATGACTTTGGTAGTTGGTATAAAAGACAAAGCCCCGTTCATCATAATCCTTCAATAACACGATTCGAGCGGAAGGCTTGCCATCGGAGGTAACAGTAGCAATTGTCATTGCGTTGGGTTCTGGCAACTGAGCAGCTACCGCTTGCTCAAACCAGGTTTTAAATTGCTCAAATGGATTGGCATGTACATCCATTTCACTTAACCCTTGGAAGGTATACTCATGACGCAAATTGGCTACGCTTGTGTCCATCTCTTATTTCCTCTGGTCGTTGTTATTGTCTTTCAATTGCACTTGCAAGCTCTAGTTGTATGATTCTGCCTCAATGAGCTGCTACCACAGGGTGTTCTCGATGCGCTTTCCTGCCGACTTTCAACGCCTCTTGGTTCTTGGTCTGAGTGGTCCACTTTTGGCGCTTAATCTCTGGGTTCTGTCGCAAATCTTTCGCTACTTTGAGCATCTAATTACGGTACTCGCGATCGCAGCAATTCTCGCCTTTTTACTAAACTACCCTGTCCGGGTTTTAGAGCGGCTTTGTCGGACTCGAACTCAGGCAGTGATTGTTGTTTTGCTTTTGACATTGGCGCTTTTGGTCATTTTAGGGATGACTCTAGTGCCAGTGGTGATTGACCAAACCACCCAACTGTTAAACAATATCCCAGCTTGGCTAGAAGCTAGTAATGATAATCTTGATCGATTAGACACTTGGACAAAAGCTCGTCGCTTACCACTTGACCTCAAAGGCTTTAGCGATCGCCTCAATGCCCGCATTGAAAGTCAAGTGCAGGTTCTGGCAACTCAAGTGCTTGGATTAGCCCTCGGAACGCTCTCAGGACTCTTAGATACGGTCTTAGTTATTGTCTTGGCATTTTATATGCTGCTCTATGGTGAGAGCCTCTGGCGGGGTTTAGTAGACTTACTTCCTACTCATATTGGTGTACCCTTAGGCGAATCCCTGCGACTAAATTTTCAGAATTTTTTTATCAGCCAAATCTTGCTGGGGTTATTTATGTTTGCCACCCTGACTCCAGCATTTGTAATTTTGGAAGTGCCATTTGCTCTACTGTTTGCCTTACTGATTGGCATAGCTGAAGTAATTCCACTCATCGGCGCAACCCTAGGCATCGCATTGGTTACCCTGTTGGTCATGCTCCAAAATTTTTGGTTAGGGATTCGGGTAGCACTTACAGCCATTTTCATGCAGCAGATTAAAGACAATCTCCTAGCGCCTAAGTTAATGGGTCAGTTTACAGGACTCAATCCTATCTGGATTTTTATCGCTTTACTGATGGGTGGTCAGATTGCTGGATTGTTGGGTGTGATTGTCGCTGTCCCGATCGCAGGGACAATTAAGGGCACAATCGAGATTATCCACCTTCACCGTAAGCCCCATCTCGTCGCTACCGAAACTGTTGCTCATGAACCCTCCAGTAACATGAAACCTGAGGAGTGAGGGAACCAGGAATTAATTCTAACGGGTGTAGGTTTTTTGACGCTCTCGCGGCGAGGAAGCCCGATTTAATTTATCCCAATCCCAAATCCCCAGTCGGCATATACAGGAAATCGACTACAGCAACCTGCAACTTGATCGCTCTAGCTGTAAGCGTCACAATAAAGGAGAGTAAATATTTCTATAGTTTTTTATAAATCTATTGACAATGGCGCTGGAACAACTGACTCAAACTCCCCCAAGCACCCAACAGGGCTTTGATTATGATCTGGCAATTGTCGGTGGCGGCATTGCCGGAGCCACTCTCGCTTGTGCGTTGAAAAACTCTAAGTTGAGCGTGGTGTTAGTTGAGGCACAGCTGCCCTCTGTAGCAGCAGTCAAGCCACAAGCTTACAATCTTTCTATCCTATCAGGGCGTATTTTTCAGGGAATAGGGGTTTGGAATAAGATTCTGCCTCAAATTACCACTTATCGCCATATTCGGCTCTCGGATGGTGACCATGCAGGTATTGTACAGTTCCATCCTGCTGATTTAGGAACGGAGGCTCTGGGTTATGTGGGAGAACACAACATCTTGCTGACAGCGTTACAGGAGTTTTTGGCAGAGTGTCCCAACGTTAGTTGGCTATGTCCTGCTGAGGTTGAGGAGGTCGAGTATCAAGGTTCTGGGGTAGAGATTAAGGTGAAGGTGGCTGGTACTTACCGTCAGCTAAGGACGCGCTTAGTTGTGGGGGCAGACGGGGTGCGATCGCAAATTCGTACTAGTGCAGGCATTACCACCAAAGGCTGGCAATACTGGCAGTCTTGCGTCACAGCAAGGATTAAAACCGAGAAGCCCCATAACAATACTGCCTTTGAACGCTTTTGGTCGAGCGGTCCAATGGGTGTGTTGCCACTACCAGGGAATCGCTGCCAAGTGGTATGGACAGCCCCTCATGCCGAAGCGAAAGCCTTAAAGGAACTGGATAAGGCAGAGTTTCTATCGTTACTGGAACAACGCACAGGTGGGCTATTAGGGCATCTGGAACTGGAGAGCGATCGCTTTGTCTTTCCTGTACAGTTGATGCAAAGTGATCGCTACACCCAGCCTCGACTTGCCCTAATTGGTGATGCGGCGCACTGTTGTCATCCGGTTGGCGGACAAGGGTTAAATATGGGCATCCGAGATGCTGCTGCCCTAGCACAAATCCTGCAAGCAGCTACTCAGCAAGGTGAAGATATTGGAGATGTACAAGTACTAAGACGCTACGAACGCTGGCGTAAATTAGAGAACTGGGCAATTCTAGGCTTTACCGATGTTCTTGACCGAATGTTTTCCAATAACTGGTTGCCAGTGGTAACGACTCGCCGCTTTGGCTTATGGATACTACAAAACATTCATCCCTTTAAATCTCTAGCGTTACGCTTGATGACAGGGCTGTTAGGGCGTACTCCCCACCTAGGGCAAAGCAGTGGGCAGATTGAGGGATAAACTATAGCGCTTCCTGTGATCGAGAACCGCTATAAATCACCAATAACCAACAACAAATAACACTTTCATCCCACGTCCCTGCTTACGTGGGATGAGTTACTGACTTAATCCTCTAAATCTCCTTCTGTCCGCAAGCGTACAGAATCAGCATGAGATGGTAAACCTTCCGCTTGTGCCAGTGCCTGGATTGCAGCAGAAACTTTATCGAGTGCTGTCGAGGAGTACTGAATCAGACTAGAGTGCTTCATGAAGGTTTCAACACCCAGTGGCGAGGCGTAGCGGGCAGCACCAGATGTCGGTAGAGTGTGATTCGGTCCCGCCAGGTAATCTCCGACAGCTTCGGGGGTTGAATGACCCAAAAATATCGCGCCTGCATGGCGGATTTTTTCGAGTAAGTCCCAAGGTTCAGCAATCTCTAGTTCCAAGTGTTCTGGTGCAAATTCGTTGGACAGTTCAGCTGCCACCTCCAGAGAATCAACAATGACAATGAGACCGTAGTGAGCGATCGCTTTTTCTGTCAATAGCCGACGTGGATGGTCTTTGAGTTGCCATTCGACTTCTTTTTGCACTTTTTTTGCGAGTTGGGCATCAGGTGTCAGAAGAATCGCGGCTGCCATTGGGTCATGTTCTGCCTGCGCCAGTAAATCAGCGGCAATATGAACAGGATTGGCAGATTCATCCGCAATTACTAGCACCTCAGAGGGACCTGCCAGAGAGTCGATTCCCACAGTGCCAAAAACAAGTTTTTTAGCAAGGGTAACATAGATATTTCCTGGTCCCGTTATCACATCAACCTTAGGAATTGTTTCGGTGCCGTAGGCTAAAGCCGCGATCGCTTGTGCCCCACCAACTCGGTAAATCTCTTGAATACCCGCTTCTTGAGCTGCCACTAACACAGCCGGATTAATCGCTTTATCCGGGCCTGGTGGCGTTACCATTACAATCCGAGGAACCTTGGCGACTTTCGCGGGGATGGCGTTCATTAAGACGGTACTTGGGTAGGACGCTCTACCACCAGGAACGTAAATGCCTGCTCGATCTACCGGGGTATAGCGCTTGCCGAGTACTACATCATCATCGTCAAATTGCACCCAAGACTTGGGAATGCGCTGCTGATGAAATGCTTCAATTCGTCGCGTCGCCAACTGTATGGCGTCAAGTAATTCCTTGGACACCTGTTGGTATGCCGCATCCAGTTCTGACCCACTGACGCGCAGTTGTTCAGCACTCAAGATTTGCCGATCAAATTCTTCTGTGTAGTGCAAGAGTGCTTTGTCTCCTTGGCGCTGTACCGCCTGGAGGACTTCCCGCACCGTTGATTCTTTATGAACAATTTGGTCTTGAGGAGTGCGATTGGCGTCGGTAGCTCCTGAAAGGCGATCGCAGATTCGTCGCAGTTCAGTTTGTGCCTCAGCCTGCTGAGTAATGATTCGCAGCATGGAGTCAGAGTGCCCATCATTAGGTATTACCCGTCCCAGGTCTACAAGCTCATCCACTAAGGAGAGCGCATCGTACCCGGACTCACTTCTATAGCTTAACCTGGATTTTTCTGGGGTTGCGATCCTTTTAATTCAAAATAGGTGCTATATTTGTTAGTCTGGTATTTTGTATTTTATCGAAAGCAAGCTTTCTAGAGACTACTGTGGCTAATAGCAAGTCCGCGCTCAAGCGTATAAATATCGCCGAACGTAATCGAGTTCGCAACAAAACCTATAAGTCAGCGGTGAAAACGCTGATGAAGAAATACTTTGCCGCCGTAGACGAGTACGCGCAACAAAAGACTCCCGAATCACTAGAGCAAGTAAAAAGTCGAATGGCTGATGCCTATAGCAAAATCGACAAAGCTGTAAAGAGGGGAGTGCTACATTCTAATAATGGGTCACGCAAGAAATCTAATTTGGCAAGGTCGCTCAAACGGGTAGACTCTCAACTCAATCCAGCAGCAGAAGAGTCCACAGCCTCATAAGCTATTGCCCTAGCTATCATAGAGTTAGGGCGAGACTAGAAAAAGCGCTGCTGCGAAGCGCAGATCGCGTCTATAAAAAAAATCGTTCTTCGAGGATGCAAAATTGGAAACAGGGAGTATCTACCCTCAAACGCCGACTTGCTTATCCGTCACAGACCATTAAAATCTAAAGACAGCAGACTGTGCCGATGCAGCTGATCGACACTCATGTCCATATCAATTTTGATGTCTTCCAGTCAGATCTGGAAGCGGTACGGCAACGCTGGCGCGAAGCTGGCGTTGTGCAATTGGTACACTCCTGTGTTGAACCGGAGGAGATAGATAGTATTAAAGCTCTGGCTGACCAGCTTCCTGAGCTTTCATTTGCTGTCGGCTTGCATCCTCTAGATGCCCAGAAATGGACACCCCAGATGGCAAGCCAGATTTTATCGTTAGCGCGTTCAGATCAGCGAGTGGTGGCAATTGGGGAAACTGGCTTAGATTTCTTCAAAGCGGAAAATCAGCAAGAGCAAAAAGCTGTATTTGAAGCGCAACTAGCGATCGCCAAAGAACTAGATTTGCCCGTCATCATTCACTGCCGTGACGCTGCTGTGGCGATGCGGGACTTGTTGCAGTCATTTTGGGAACACAGCGGACGAGTTAAGGGTGTAATGCACTGTTGGGGCGGTACACCAGAAGAAACCCAATGGTTTTTAGATCTGGGTTTTTACATTAGCTTTAGCGGTATTGTAACCTTTAAAAACGCTACGTCCATCCAAAACTCTGCTCTCATGGTGCCGAGCGATCGCCTTCTTATTGAAACGGATTGCCCGTTTTTGGCTCCCATTCCCAAGCGAGGTAAACGAAATGAACCTGCCTACGTCCGCTATGTTGCCGAGTCTATCGCTCGTCTGCGAAATGTCTCTTTAGAAACCCTTGCACAAGAGACTACGCAGAATGCCTGTAAACTCTTCAGTCTTACCTTGCCCATATGAGCCTGTTGTCAATACCAAATCCGGTGCCTAAAGACACAGCTTGCTCCAATTAAGTTTCTCTGCGTCATAATAATATTAAGAAGAGTTACTATGAACAGATCTGTACCTGCGCCTACCAAATTGCTGCCACTGCATTCTCTCCAAACGCACCCTAGGCTTACTTATCACCTTAGTTACTGGTAAAACTTACCATTTAATATCCTTTTTTCTTTGAATAGTGAACTCATAGTTTGAGACAGTAGTCATTTCCACCGATCATTTGGTTGTTAATACAAGCAAAAAACTGAAATTCTCAGTTGCTAGACCTCTGTTGACTCTTGAAGAGTCAATCGTCTGGCAGCAAACGAGCTATATATTCAGTATCGCCTATCCTTTGGAATTGAATCCCGCTTCAGTAAGCGGGGCACTACCCTTGGCTCGGATTATCGCCGACGCTGACTCACCTGTAACAGGAGACGCATGAACCAGATTTACACCACCCCCGCTCAGAGCTACACTGCCCCCAACTACATGTTGCCAGACTTGGTAGAAATTCAGCGTTCCAGCTTCCGCTGGTTCCTGGAAGAGGGGTTGATCGAGGAACTCAACAGCTTCTCGCCAATTACCGACTACACCGGTAAGATGGAGCTGCATTTCTTGGGCAAAAACTACAAGCTCAAGCGGCCTAAATATGACGTAGATGAAGCGAAGCGGCGTGACAGCACCTATGCCGTCCAAATGTATGTTCCCACACGCTTGATTAACAAAGAAACTGGCGAAATTAAGGAACAAGAAGTCTTCATCGGCGACTTGCCCCTGATGACTGACCGAGGCACGTTCATCATCAACGGTGCTGAGCGCGTGATTGTGAACCAAATCGTTCGCAGTCCTGGAGTCTACTACAAGTCTGAAACCGATAAAAACGGACGCCGTACCTATAGCGCTTCCCTAATTCCTAACCGGGGAGCATGGCTGAAGTTTGAAACCGACAAAAACGACTTAGTGTGGGTACGCATCGACAAAACCCGCAAATTGTCCGCTCAGGTACTCTTGAAAGCGCTGGGACTCTCAGATGGGGAGATTATCGATGCGCTTCGGCACCCAGACTACTATCAGAAAACGCTGGATAAAGAAGGCAATCCTAGCGAAGAAGAAGCGCTGATGGAACTCTACCGCAAGCTGCGTCCCGGAGAGCCACCCACAGTCAGCGGTGGTCAGCAGTTGCTAGACTCGCGCTTTTTTGACCCGAAACGCTACGACCTCGGTCGAGTCGGTCGCTACAAAATCAACAGGAAGCTACGCCTGAACGTTCCGGATACAGTACGGGTGTTGACCCCTCAAGACATCTTGGCGGCGATTGACTACCTGATCAACCTGGAATTTGACATTGGTAACACCGACGACATTGACCATCTAGGTAATCGCCGAGTGCGCTCCGTCGGCGAGTTGCTGCAAAACCAAGTCAGAGTCGGACTCAATCGTTTGGAACGGATAATCCGGGAGCGGATGACGGTTTCCGATGCTGATACTCTCACCCCCGCTTCCTTGGTAAACCCGAAACCCCTCGTTGCTGCCATCAAGGAATTCTTCGGTTCGTCTCAGCTATCTCAGTTCATGGATCAGACGAACCCCTTAGCCGAACTGACCCACAAACGGCGTCTGTCGGCCCTTGGTCCTGGTGGTTTGACACGAGAACGGGCTGGTTTTGCCGTGCGGGATATTCACCCCTCCCACTACGGACGAATTTGCCCAATTGAAACACCAGAAGGTCCAAACGCGGGTCTGATTGGCTCTTTAGCAACTCATGCACGAGTCAATTCCTATGGTTTTATCGAAACACCGTTCTACCCAGTGGAAAATGGTCGCGTACTCAAAGACCGAGCGCCATCCTACATGACGGCTGATGAAGAAGATGACCTAAGAGTCGCACCGGGAGACATCCCGATGGATGAAGAGGGTTATATCTTAGGTGAATCTGTGCCAGTGCGTTATCGGCAAGATTTCACGACCACAACACCTGATCAAGTGGACTATGTGGCGGTGTCACCCGTACAGATTATCTCTGTCGCGACCTCTTTGATTCCCTTCCTAGAACACGATGATGCTAACCGTGCCCTGATGGGGTCAAACATGCAGCGACAAGCTGTACCCCTTTTGCGACCTGAGCGTCCCTTAGTGGGAACGGGGTTAGAAGCCCAAGCGGCAAGGGACTCCGGGATGGTTGTGGTGTCACGCACGGATGGGGAAGTCAGCTATGTAGATGCTCGCCAGATTCGTGTCAAGGACAGTAGTGGTCGTGAGATATCTTACGAAATCCAGAAGTATCAGCGCTCCAACCAAGATACCTGTTTGAATCAGCGACCCCTGATATTTGAGGGCGATGATGTAGTTACAGGTCAGGTTATCGCTGACGGTTCTGCTACCGAAGGCGGCGAACTGGCGCTAGGACAAAATATCCTAGTGGCTTATATGCCGTGGGAAGGCTACAACTACGAAGACGCCATCCTCATTAGCGAACGCCTGGTTATCGATGATGTTTACACCAGTATTCACATTGAAAAGTACGAGATTGAGGCGCGGCAAACCAAACTGGGTCCAGAAGAAATTACTCGTGAAATTCCTAACGTTGGGGAAGATGCCCTACGTCAACTGGATGAAACGGGAATTATACGCATCGGTGCTTGGGTAGAAGCAGGTGACATCCTGGTTGGAAAGGTAACGCCTAAGGGTGAATCTGACCAGCCACCGGAAGAAAAGCTGCTTCGAGCCATCTTCGGGGAAAAAGCCAGGGATGTCCGAGATAACTCGCTACGAGTACCGAATGGTGAGAAAGGGCGCGTTGTTGATGTCCGGGTATTTACCCGTGAGCAAGGTGATGAGCTGCCCCCTGGAGCCAACATGGTGGTTCGAGTCTATGTTGCTCAAAAGCGCAAGATTCAAGTCGGCGACAAGATGGCAGGACGCCACGGCAACAAGGGGATTATTTCCCGGATTCTGCCTGTAGAAGATATGCCCTACCTGCCAGATGGGACAGCATTGGACATTGTACTCAACCCCTTAGGCGTACCCAGCCGGATGAATGTCGGTCAGGTCTTTGAATGCTTACTAGGATGGGCGGGTGAAACCTTAGACGTTCGGTTTAAGCTGACACCGTTTGACGAAATGTATGGGCAAGAATCATCCCGAAGCACAGTACACGGCAAGCTGAAGCAAGCCAGTGAGGAAACTGACAGGGAATGGTCATTTGACCCAGAACAACCTGGGAAAATCACAGTCTTCGATGGTCGTACAGGCGAAGCCTTTGACCGACCAATCACTGTGGGTAAGGCTTATATGCTGAAGCTGGTTCACTTGGTGGATGACAAGATTCACGCTCGCTCAACAGGTCCATACTCACTCGTAACCCAGCAGCCATTGGGTGGTAAAGCTCAGCAAGGCGGTCAGCGCTTTGGAGAAATGGAAGTGTGGGCGCTAGAAGCCTTTGGTGCCGCTTATACACTGCAAGAGTTACTGACGGTGAAGTCAGACGATATGCAGGGTCGTAATGAAGCGCTAAATGCGATCGTCAAAGGCAAAGCGATTCCCCGGCCCGGTACTCCTGAATCCTTCAAGGTCTTGATGCGGGAACTCCAGTCTCTAGGCTTAGACATTGCGGTTCACAAAGTAGAAAACGCTGAAGATGGCACCAGCCGTGATGTGGAAGTTGATTTGATGGCAGATGCAGACCGCCGTCGGACACCAACTCGACCAACGTATGAATCCTTGAACCGCGAGGAACTCGAAGAGGATGAAGTCTAATTAGTTATTGGTTGTTCGTTGTTAGTTGTTATCCGGAACAACGGTGATGTGCAACTAACAACGTTCACGACTAACCAACAAGTTCTTCAAAAAACAAACAACAAAAAACAAACAACGAAACACTGATGAGACATCAGCTAGAACAGCGGTTTGACTACGTCAAAATTGCGATCGCTTCTCCAGAACGCATCCGTCAATGGGGAGAAAGAACTCTCCCCAATGGTCAAGTAGTAGGCGAAGTCACCAAACCGGAAACCATTAACTATCGGACGCTTAAGCCCGAAATGGATGGGCTTTTCTGTGAGCGAATTTTTGGACCGGCTAAAGACTGGGAGTGTCATTGCGGTAAATACAAGCGGGTACGCCATCGCGGCATCGTCTGTGAACGTTGTGGTGTAGAAGTTACCGAATCCCGCGTGCGGCGGCACCGGATGGGCTACATCAAACTAGCCGCACCCGTTGCTCACGTTTGGTATCTCAAGGGTATCCCCAGCTACCTCAGCATTTTGCTGGATATGCCCCTGCGAGATGTTGAACAGATTGTCTACTTTAATGCCTATGTTGTTCTCAATCCCGGCAACGCTGAGAACTTGAGCTATAAACAGCTACTCACCGAAGATCAGTGGCTAGAAATTGAAGAACAACTCTATAGCGAAGATTCCCAACTGACCAACGTTGAGGTAGGGATTGGAGCCGAGGCACTACAACGCTTATTGCAAGACCTTAATTTAGATGCCGAAGGCGAAAAGCTCAGAGAAGAAATTGCCAGCGCCAAAGGTCAAAAGCGGGCAAAGCTGATCAAACGCCTACGGGTGATTGACAACTTCATCGCTACTGGTTCTCAAACGGATTGGATGGTGCTGACGGTAATTCCAGTCATCCCACCCGACTTGCGCCCAATGGTGCAGCTAGATGGTGGTCGCTTTGCGACATCAGACCTCAACGACCTCTATCGGCGAGTGATCAACCGTAACAACCGACTTGCCCGCTTGCAGGAAATCCTAGCTCCAGAAATCATTGTCCGTAACGAGAAGCGGATGCTCCAGGAAGCTGTGGATGCCCTAATTGATAATGGACGGCGTGGACGCACGGTTGTTGGAGCCAACAATCGACCCCTCAAATCTCTCTCTGACATCATTGAGGGTAAACAAGGCCGCTTCCGGCAAAACCTACTGGGTAAACGGGTTGACTACTCTGGACGTTCCGTCATCGTCGTTGGACCTAAACTCAAAATCCACCAGTGCGGTTTGCCCCGCGAAATGGCGATCGAGTTATTCCAGCCCTTTGTCATCCATCGGTTGATTCGCCAAGGTTTGGTCAATAACATCAAAGCTGCCAAAAAACTCATTCAGCGAGGCGATCCCAGTGTGTGGGATGTTCTGGAGGAAGTGATTGCGGGTCACCCAGTCATGCTTAACCGTGCGCCGACGCTCCACCGCTTGGGTATTCAAGCGTTTGAACCAATTTTGGTAGAAGGTCGAGCGATTCAACTACACCCCTTGGTCTGCCCTGCCTTCAACGCTGACTTTGACGGTGACCAGATGGCGGTGCATGTGCCTCTTTCTTTGGAAGCCCAGGCAGAAGCTCGCTTGTTAATGTTGGCATCCAACAATATCCTGTCACCCGCAACAGGTCGGCCAATTGTTACCCCTAGTCAGGATATGGTTTTGGGATGCTATTACCTGACAGCCGAAAACCCTGTATATCCAAAAGAAACGAAGCGTTATTTTGCCAACCTTGACGATGCGGTAAAAGCCTATGAGCAAAAGCAAGTAGATTTGCACGCTTATGTCTGGGTACGCTTTGACGGACTCGTAGATTCAGAAAAGCCAGATAACGAGGTCATCTCAACTGAACGTCTGGGCGATGGTACTGTCATGAAAGTCTACAGAGAACGGCGAGTCAGAGAAACGGCTGAGGGAGAGTTACTCTCCCAATACGTCCTCACAACTCCCGGTCGGATTGTCTACAACAAAGCGATTCAAGATGCGCTGACGAGCTAAAAAGTTGATGAGAGGGTTAGTAGCGAGTTGGATGTGATTGGGAAGCAGACGTTTTATCCGCTAACCTTAACCACTCGTTACTACCCAAGCATCAATTTCTCGCTCCCCAATCACCCTATTGGTAATTTTTAAAGCAGATGGTAGATCAAAAAGACGCAGTTTTTTACAACCGGGTTGTTGGTAAAGGCCAACTGAGAAAGCTAGTCGCTTGGGCTTTTACTAAACATGGCAGTGCTCGTAGTGCCCAGATTGCCGACCAACTTAAAGATTTGGGCTTCCGCTACGCGACTAAAGCGGGTGTCTCGATTAGTGTTGATGATTTGCAAGTACCGCCTGTGAAACGGGAGATGCTAGAAGCCGCTGAAGCGGAAATTCGAGCAACCGAAGCCCGATATACACGAGGTGAAATTACAGAAGTCGAGCGCTTTCAAAAGGTAATTGATACTTGGAATAGTACCTCTGAAGCGCTAAAAGATGAAGTGGTGCGTAACTTCCAGGCAACTGACCCCTTGAATTCGGTCTACATGATGTCTACCTCTGGGGCAAGAGGAAATATGTCCCAGGTACGACAGTTAGTGGGAATGCGGGGCTTGATGGCGAACCCGCAAGGAGAAATTATTGACTTGCCGATTAAGACCAACTTCCGAGAAGGCTTAACGGTAACAGAATATATTATCTCGTCCTACGGCGCTCGTAAAGGGTTGGTCGATACAGCACTCAGAACGGCTGACTCTGGTTATTTAACCCGGCGTCTGGTGGATGTGTCCCAGGACGTGATTGTGCGGGAGATAGATTGCGGTACGAATCGGGGCGTTACGGTTAAACCGATGACCGATGGCGATCGCGTTTTGATTCCCCTCGAAGACCGTCTCTTAGGTCGAGTGCTAGCCAAAGAAGTCGTTCACCCGAAAACAGGAGAAATGATTGCCGATCGCAATCAGGATATCTCCGACGAATTGGCACGGGAAATTGGCAAAGCTGAAGTCACAGAAGTATTCGTGCGATCGCCCTTAACTTGTGAAGCCCCACGGTCAGTCTGTCAGTATTGCTACGGTTGGAGCTTAGCTCACGGGCACATGGTCGATTTGGGAGAAGCTGTTGGCATTATTGCCGCTCAGTCGATTGGTGAACCGGGAACTCAGCTAACCATGCGGACATTCCACACGGGTGGTGTCTTCACTGGTGAAGTTGCACGGCAGGTGCAGGCACCCATTGATGGCACTGTACGCTTCTCGAAGCGTCTACGAACCAGAGGGGTACGAACCCGCCACGGAGAAGAGCGTGAGCAGGTTGAAGTCGCTGGTGATCTCATTTTAGAACCGAGCAGTGGCAACCAAAAGGCAAAAACGTTCCCGGTTACACCGGGTTCTATCCTACTCGTTTCAGATGGGGAAAAAGTTAAGGCACTTCAGCTATTGGCAGAAGTGGCATTGGATAAATCTCGCCTCTCTACCGAAAAAGCAGCGAAAGACGTTTCCTCCGACTTGGCTGGAGAAGTACTGTTTGCTGACTTGGTGCCAGAGGAAAAAACCGACCGACAAGGCAACACAACCCGGATTGCTCAACGGGGTGGTTTACTTTGGATTTTATCGGGAGAAGTTTATAACCTACCCCCTGGTGCAGAACCCGTGGTCAAAAACCGGGATGCTGTGCAGCCAGGAAGCGTACTCGCAGAAACTAAGTTGGTCACCGTTAATGGGGGTGTCGTCCGCCTTACCCCAGGCAGGCGGGAGATTGACATCATCACCGCCTCTGTGCTGCTCGACCAAGCGATGGTGCGGGTAGAAAGTAGCGGTGGTCGTGAACAGTATGTCATCCACACCACCAATAATCAGCGCTTTTTGCTCAAGGCGACGCCAGGAACAAAAGTGCTGAATAATCAGGTAGTTGCCGAACTCATTGATGACCAGTATCGTACCCAGACGGGCGGCATCATTAAGTATGCCGGGGTAGAGGTTGCTAAACGCGGCAAGGCGAAGCAGGGTTACGAAGTCGTCAAAGGCGGCACGTTGCTGTGGATTCCGGAAGAATGCCACGAGGTTAATAAAGATATCTCGTTGCTCTTGGTTGAAGATGGTCAGTATGTAGAAGCCGGAACCGAAGTTGTCAAAGACATTTTCTGTCAATCCGCAGGTATTGTGGAAGTCGTACAGAAAAATGACATTCTTCGTGAAATTGTCATCAAGCCAGGTTCACTGCATCTGGTTGATGAAATTCCAGCCGCTTTTGCAACAGAAGGTCAACTGGTGTATCCCGGTACAGAAGCGGTACCAGGACTTGAGGTCGCAGAACTCCGTTATGGGGAAGCGGTAGAAACCCCCGAAGGGATGGGGCTGATCTTGAGACCAGTGATCGAGTTTGCGGTGCCAGATGAACCGGATGTACCCTCGCAAGCTTCAATTAACAGCAGTAGAGGCTCAGGAGACGATAGTGCTGAGGCAATAGCGACTCGTGGGGCGACAGGGATTGAACTTCGGGCAATTCAGCGGCTTCCTTACAAAGATGGAGAGCGGGTGAAGTCTGTAGAAGGGCTAGAGTTGCTTCGCACCCAGTTGGTGTTAGAAATGACTCAGGAGTCTTCTGCACTTGAACATACGGGTTCCTCTCAGCTAAGCGCAGACATTGAGTTGGTCAGTGCTGAAGATTCTGAGGATATGCGCTTACAGCTCGTTATTCTCGAATCCTTAGTAATTCGTCGCGATACAGCGGCTGACCCATTAGGTGGCAGCACCTCAACACAGCTTCTTGTTTCCGATGGGGATGAAATTGCACCCGGAGATGTGGTGGCAAAAACTGAGATCCAATGTAAGGAAGCGGGTGAAGTCCGAGGCATTCGAGAGGGTGCAGAAGCGATTCGCCGGGTACTGATTGTACGGGATGCAGACCGCATCACAGTTCCGACTAACGCCGCACCTAAGGTTAAAGTCGGTCACTTGGTTGTAGCGACAGACCTGCTGGCAGATGGAACACCGTCTCCAGAATCCGGACAGGTAGTACAGGTCAGCGATGATTCTGTAACGTTGCGACTGGCTCGTCCTTACCGAGTTTCCGCTGGTGCCGTGTTGCAGATTGATAATGGCGACTTGGTGCAACGGGGTGACAACCTGGTGTTGCTGGTCTTTGAACGAGCGAAGACAGGGGACATTATCCAAGGTTTGCCGAGAATTGAGGAACTCCTAGAGGCTCGTAAACCCAAGGAAGCTTGCGTCCTCGCCCGTCGTCCCGGTGAAACTCAGGTAGTTTACGAAGAAGACGAAACCGTTGACATCAAGGTAATTGAGTCAGATGGTGTTGTTGCCGATTACCCAATTGGACCGGGACAAAATGCGATCGTTTCTGATAGTCAGCAAGTCCTGACAGGACAAGCTTTGACCGATGGACCCGCTAACCCGCATGAGATTTTAGAGATTTTCTTCAATTACATGCTGGAACAACAAGGAGTCTACGAGGCAGCACTAGTTGGACTTCAACAGGCACAACGCTTCCTAGTCAATGAAGTGCAGTCTGTGTATCAATCTCAGGGGATTGATATTTCCGACAAGCACATTGAGGTGATTGTCCGGCAGATGACCTCGAAAGTACGGGTGGATGACGGCGGCGATACAACGATGCTGCCAGGAGAACTCGTAGAACTGCGGCAGATTGAGACGGTGAATGAAGCAATGGCAATCACAGGTGGTGCCCCCGCACAATATACGCCAGTGCTGCTGGGAATTACCAAAGCCTCACTCAACACCGATAGCTTTATCTCTGCGGCTAGCTTCCAGGAAACAACCCGTGTCCTCACAGAAGCCGCTATTGAAGGGAAATCTGACTGGCTGCGGGGTCTGAAGGAGAACGTAATTATTGGACGCTTGATTCCTGCCGGAACTGGCTACAATGCCTACGAAGACCCAACACTGGCGACGCTTGACCCTGATTATACCAGTGGAGCAAGTGGAGTCTATGGTTATGGCGATCGCATTGATACCAGCGACCTAGACCAAGACGACCCACTGGTGCTGGATGACCGAACAGCTCGTGCTTACAATTTGGAAGATCGGGCAGCTTTTGGTGTCACGCCTAGCTTCTCGCCAGTTCTAGATGACGATGAAGACGGGGTTTTTGACGACTTTATGAACGATGGGACTGAAGAGGAATAACCGTACTTGAGACTTCTTCTGATGTTCTAAGCCTATACAAAAGGGTGACCTACTGGGTCGCCCTTTTTGCTTTAATATAGCAGTCGAAGTATAGATTAAGGCACAACGGAGGCTATGACCCTTAGCCAGAGCTATTGGCTGAAAGCTGACCGCTGAAAGCTGACCGCTGCTTGCTATATCTCCGAATCCTAATCCCTTCGCAGGGACTGCGTGAAGCCAAGCGATCGCGCAGGGAATCACTCTCGCGATCGCGATTATTGAAATAATCATCCAGCCAACTACAACCGCGCCCGATCAGATCATCCAAATCCAAATTCCATAACATTACGGTTGCATCTTTACTCGCAGAGGCTAGCAACTTACCATTAGCGTCGGGGCTAAAATTTACTGCAAATACAGCCTCCTTGTGACCCTGTAGCGTCGTAATCAAACTACCATTCCGATTCCAGAGCTTAACCGTTTGGTCTTGACTAGCAGAGGCAATCAACTTGTTATCTGGACTAAAACTCACCCAATTCACTGCGCCATTATGCCCCTTCAAGGCAGTGATAAACTTGCCCTCCCGACTCCAGAGTTTTACCATCCCGTCACTTCCGGCAGAAGCAATCCACTTGCCATTCGGTGAGAAACTCACCCAAGTTACCGCCCCATTATGACCCGGTAATGTCGTGAGCAACTCGCCGTTACTATTCCAGAGTTTCACCGTTTTGTCTTCACTGGCAGACGCAATTAGCTCACCATCTGAACTAAAAGTCACGCCCCAAACCTCAGCATCGTGACCGTTTAAGGTTTTTAGCAAAGTACCATTAGTGTTCCAGAGTTTCACCGTGTGGTCAGCACTGGCAGAAGCCAGCATCTGACTATTGAGTGAGAAACTTACACTAGTAACGCGATCGCGATGTCCCTTTAATGTTCTAACTAATGTGCCATTCGGTTTCCAAAGTTTAACGGTTTTGTCCCAACTCGCTGTAGCGATAGTCTTACCATTAGGGCTGAAACTGATATTACTGACTGACTCGCTATGCCCTTTGAGAGAAGCAAAACTTCGCGTTTCTACATTCACCCCATCTCGATGCCAAAGTTTAACGGTTTTGTCCCAACTCGCTGTAGCAAGGGTCTTACCATCAGGGCTGAACACTACACTACTGACTGGCTTACTATGCTCTTTTAGGGTTTTAAGCCGCTCACTGTCGTGGTACCACAACTTAATCGTATTGTCAGCACTCGCACTGGCAAGAGTATGACTATCTGGGCTGAAACTCAAACTCTGAACTAAATTTCCATGCCCTTTTAGAGTTTCGATCAACGTGCCCTGACGAGTCCAGAGTTTAATCGTGTTGTCGGCACTGGCAGAAGCAATTTGCTGACCATCGGGGCTGAAGATAACAGAGAGAACCCAATTCATGTGTCCTCGTAGGGTTGCAAAATTCCGCGTCTCGACATTCTCCCCATTACGACGCCAAAGTTTCACTGTTTTGTCGGCACTAGCAGAAGCAAGCGTCTGCCCATCCGGGCTGAAATTTACACTCATTACCGCATCATCATGGGCTTTCCAGCTTTTGAGGAACGTACCATCCCGACGCCAGAGGGCAATAGTTTTATCCTTACTGACTGAGGCAAGCATCTGACCATCCGGGCTGAAGCTGATGCCCAAAACGCGATCGCTATGTCCGTTGAGTGTTTTGAGGAAAGTACCATCAGCCTTCCACAATTTCACGGTTTTGTCCCAACTGGCACTAGCAAGCAACTGACCATCCGGGCTGAAACTAACGCTATGAACGTTTTTTGTATGCCCTGTTAGGGTTTTGATCAAAGTGCCTTCAACATTCCACAGTTTCACGGTTTTGTCGTGACTGGCAGACGCAAACATCCTGCCATCCGGGCTAAAACTGACGCTGTTGACCCAATCTTTATGAGCGGATAGGGCTTTGAGCAAGGTTCCATCCGCTTTCCAGACTCTAATCGTGTGGTCTTTACTTGCCGAAGCGATGAACCGACCATTAGGACTAAAACTGACGCTACTTACCCAATCCGCGTGTCCCTCCAGGCGATTGCGTTCTCTCACGCCATAAACGGCTTGCTGCAATGCTGTAACGACTCGCATCCGGGTTTCCGGTGTCGCCACGAAAGAACGTTTGAGTTCTCTGCCTGCCGCTAAGCTTTTAAGCAGTGCGTCAAATTTTCGATTAGAAGAAACTAGCACTTCTGAGGATGCACTCATTTCACTCAATTGAGCATTCGTTTCACTAATCATGCTCCGCAACCCCAGTCCCCCAGCAATCACTGTCAATGTTGCTAGTGCGACTCCAACCAAACGCGCTTTTCGGAGACTTTGAGTCAGAACTTGATTGAGCTTATCTTCGGTATTGCGTTGTTGTTCTGTCGCTTTCGCTAGTTTTGTACGGAGTTCTTTTTCCCGCAGTTCGGCGCGGAGTTGCTCAATTTCATCCTGCTTCTGTTTGTCTTTTTTGCGTAGTTCCTGTAATTCTGTCTGAATATTCAATTGCTCTTTCTGGCGAATAAATTCAACCAGATAGTCATGAACCAATTGATAGCGGTTGGTCGGAACTTCTGGCAAGAGAAAGACTAAACCTGATTTTTCTAAAATCTCTAAAATTAAATCTAATTTTTGGGATTCTATTGCTGATTCGACTGCTAACTCTGCACGAGTTTTCAGAGGACGGTTATCATTTTCATCCGTAAGTAAGTATAAGACTAGCCAAGCCGCATGTTCATTTTCAGGACCACAGTCGGTAATAACTTTTTCCAAGAACCGCTCAACCAGTCTTTGCTTAGGCCCCGATTGCTTGTATTGCGCTAAGGTTGTGATGTTCTCCGCTTGCAGTTGCGCTCCCACTACCTGTAATTCAATCGGACGAACCGTTCCCAGTTCTCCTGCTAAATCTTGTACTAATTGAGCAATTAACGCTTCTTCTAAGTAGAAATGCGCCCTTTCGGTTAAGCTTTGGATGACTGAACGGGCATCTTCTAAGGAAAAGTTGCCCAAGGAGTAACGAACTTTTTTGTCAAGGATATTGTTATCAATGACTTCAAAGTTAAATTGTTCAAGTTCTAGTAGATAGTGTAGGTAATCCTCTCGGAGAGAAAGGATAACTTTTACAAAGGAGAGATTGAGGCAATCTCTTAAGAATTCATAAAATAATAATCGTTCTGATTGATTGGTAGACGTGAAGAAAAACTCTTCAAACTGGTCAAAAATCAAAACAGTTAATAAGTTCCGCTCAGCATTGTGTCGTAACTGCTCTAGAAGGTTTTGAATCTTTTCTGGGTTGTCTTGACTGGCGTTGAAGCTAAGCTTGATGGGTTCTTCGCCTTCTCTCAAACCATAATCATCTAACGCTTGACCTAAACCTTTGCCAAGTTCTCTAACCCAATCGGTGTAAACTTGCAGGACGAGGGGTAAAGCAATGCGATCGCCAAGTGAACGATGCTTCAGCGCAGGCACTAATCCTGCTGAAACAATTGAACTTTTACCAACACCGGAATGTCCGTGAATTACCGTTAGTTTGTGGTCAGCCCGACTCATCCGTTCAATTAAACGGTTAATATCCTGCTGACGCCCGGAGGCAGCAATTTCCTGCGCGACAATTTCTTGCTGCTCAACGGGTGCTAAGGTTGGGTTTGTAACAGGGCGCTGGGGTTGTAGGCGGGCTGCCCCAATGAACGCTCGAAAGCCATACAACTGCTCTACTGAGCGTTGTTCTTGCTTAAGCCGGAATGCCTCTAAGTACCGTCCTTGCTCAAAGTAAAGGGTACGCAACTCTTCTAATAGGTGAAGGTAACGCTCTGGTTCGTAGCGATGATCACTATTCGCGATCGCATTTTGTAGTTCCGTGCTTGCTATTTCTAGATGTTGCAGCGCCTCTGAGGATTGATCGAGCTGTCGCTGCGATTTCACCAAAAATAATTGATATAACTGCGCTAATAAAAATCGGTGTAAGCCTTGATGCTCAATCGGCTTACTGGAAACCTCCCCTAAAATTTCAAGCGCAAGTTCCGCTTGCTCTTGGGCGTTTTCCCATCTTGCGTAGGACAGCGCCACCTCTGCTAAAAAGCCGTAATCTTGAGCCAGTTGTACCTTAGAGCCGTAGAGTTGATGTAAGGTGACAGCCTTTTGACAGAGGATTTGCAAAGCATCCCACGCTTCTAATCGTTGCAGTACCTCAGCAAGTTGAGAGATAAACTGAGCCACCAAATCTTGGCGTCCTGCCTGAGTAAAGACATCAACGCATTGCAAGAGATATGGCCAGGCTTCCTCTAAATTGCGACGTCGTTGTGATCGATGCAAGTCAGCAAAGCGACAATGACACAACCCCATGTAGAACAGCAAAACTCCTTGCCGCTCTAGATTGTTACTCGCTCGCCAAAATCTTAAGCTTTGTTGGTAATGAGCAAAAGCAGAATCAATGAAGTCACTGGCATAGTCATATTGCCCGAAGACAAATTGTAGACTGGCTTCGAGTTGAGGATTGATGATGTGTTGACGGCTTTGTAAATCCCTAAGTGCGGAATCGAGTTCTAAGCGAGAACGGCAACCCGTTGCCAAATTGAGGGTGGAATGGTGGGTACAAACCCGCCAAGGGGCGTATCTCCCACTTCCAGCACCGAGGACGGTATTGAACAGCGAGTCTGCCTTTTGCCGGAGGAAATCAATTAACTCAGTTGTCGCGATTTCAAAGCGAATTGGTGTTGCCGCCCAACTCGCAAAGTCAGGCGCAAACCGCACTATCGAGGCAAGTACCTCGTCATTTACCCACAACACCAAGGGGAAAGGTAGCCGTTTGCGAAACTCATCGCGCACTTGATTGCTGGATGTCAGTAAATCATCAAGCGCAACGACAGACTCTATGCCTAAGACGAACAAGGCGGGACAAGGTTCATTATCCGGGCACATACCATGCCCGTAGGTTTGAATGGTGGTGTAGAGGGTTGTGACAGACTCTGGTAGCGTCAACTCGCGAATGGTGTATCGGTTTTCCGCAAGTTCCCGCAAACGACGCACCATGCGATCGCGTAGACGTTTATAATTACAGCGCACTAACACTAGAGAAAATTCCCCTAGTGAAAGTGCGATCGCCCTATCAAGCGCCCTTAAAGATCGTTCGTTGTATACGGCAACGTCTTCGGATCGCTGTGTTTCAACCATGATTGAAATTTTTGCGCCTCTTCTAAAGCCGGATTAATCCCAAACCAAGACCCCTGATGGTCGCGGTATTCAAAAACAATCATGCTTCGTAGCAAGGTTTGGTATTGCGTGTCCCCTCTTACAGTTTGATGCTGCACGACCTGAAACAGCAACTCCCATTCATCATCGGTAATTGATGAAGTCAGGTAATCCCGGCGTTCACGAATCACGCTTTCTAAGCACTCACGAGGGATAGGTGGGCTTTCTTGTCTCAGGCAATCAAATAGTAGCCCTAACAAGTTCCGCACATGACCCCCACTGACACGGCAGAGGCGATTTAAGGTTTCTGGATGATCGAAAACCTGTGTAATCAACTCTGGCTGTTGGTTGATTGGCGCGTTGGGGAAAGCCCGCACCAACACCATCTGCCGCAGTAGATTCATCCCTTGCTGAAACTCCTCACCATCCCGTTGCCGGACTGGCACCATTGGTAAAACTTTGGGAGTTAGTCCACCACCCAAGCGATTTTTGAGCGTTTCACAATCATTCGAGAAAATTAATGCTAGGGGAATCGTATAGACGACATGACAATTGAGTTTTCGTAACTGTTCACCCCGGTCAATAAACAGGTATTCGGGTTGCGATCGCCCCGAAGGAAGAGGGCGTACATCAACCCGATCCAGGTTATCGACAATCACGACTAATCCAGCAAACCCTCGTCGTTTCAGTTCAGCAGTTGCCCGTGCGAGGAGTTCTTCATTAATCGATTCCAAAATCCCACCTGTGCGAGGCTCCAGGTACTCCCGCAACCGACGGCGAAGCTTTGGACTTTCCTTTGTTTTGGCGGTAATTTTACCAATTCCCACCGATAGTTCTGCTTGCGCTTCCAAATCGATTGGCGTTTGCAAAAAATCAGCAATTTCGGTAAAAAGATTGGCAAAATAACCCGGTTTGAGCTTGATTTTTATCGCTTCGAGACTTTCACTAACTTGACCCGCAACGCTGAGTAAAATATCTGTAATATCAACGTCAGCCATGTCTAAGTCTTGAGAAGACTCAAAATAAACGACATGAAATCCCTGTTGCTCTAACTCGGTTTTCAGCCTGAGCAACTCAGTAGATTTCCCACAGCCTATATGTCCTGTAAATAGCTGACAAGTCGGCTCATCCGGTGAAATGAGCGTAATTGTCCGCTTGAGTGATTCAATGATTTTACTTCCTCTAACCGAAGAAAAATCAATATAGTACTGCCGATCTTCCTGCTCACCAACGGTGAGAGGCTTACTAGGATTACACGCTTTATAAAATCTTGGTAGATCGAGTCCCATAAGAAGTCATCTTCCTTCTTTACTTCGGTTAATTGCATGTGACTTTTCGATGGCAGATGTTACTCACTCTCGTCTAGC
Source organism: Microcoleus sp. FACHB-SPT15 (assembly GCF_014849525.1). Taxonomy (NCBI): domain Bacteria; kingdom Bacillati; phylum Cyanobacteriota; class Cyanophyceae; order Oscillatoriales; family Microcoleaceae; genus Microcoleus; species Microcoleus sp. FACHB-SPT15. The sequence goes on from NZ_JACJNU010000023.1 coordinate 35,498, forward strand.
TGTTGTAGCCAGCCAGAGGAGACACCAACACCTCAAAAAGCTTCATGCAGAAACGAAAGATGCCCCATCAGTAATCACATCTTAGCCACTGGTATCATCACAGATACCTAGTAGCTGACACTCCTTGTTTTGTTCATCCCTGGCTGCCTGGAGAATTGGTGGAGATGCATGACTATCGAGTGTAACCTGAGACATTCCCGCACTTTGTCTAGTAAATTGAAGATTTACTAAATTGTTGAGCGGAATATTGGCGAAATGTAGACCTACCCCGACAATCACCATAGGTAAGGTCATGACCACACTCAATAATTGTTTACTCATCCTTTTCCTGCAACTTCATAGCGCCTGAGGACGTGAGAGGAATCGCAAGAAAATAAGTTACCAATTTCAACAGACGGTTAACGATGGGAAGAAAAAAAGAACTCTCCACGTTGCCGCGTCCCCCTAAACAGGTAAATTATTTCTGCACGACTCAATCAGAGTTCTCAGTTCTTTTACTAACCAATCTTCTTGTGCTAGTGCCTTGGATCAGGAGAATTTGCTCAAAATGTTGTAAAGATAAGATGTATTTTTAGCAAATAAATGCTAAGTTTAAAGGTTATTTTTTTCGCTGTAGACGTAAAAGGGTGTGTTCTGGTTCCAAGACCAAACGCGATCGCACGAGATAAGGCATTGACACAGCTTGTGAGATGAGAAGTCAGCTAGGTGCCCAGAATTTCAGTCAAGCTAGCGAGAGTTGTCGCAAGTTCTGCAAGTTCGATGTCTGAGCTAGACGAACTTGAAACACAGCATATTGTCCGCATTCCAATTCAGGCTAACCGTCAACCTGGGGAACCGGAGATATTTGTTAGTCAAGTCAATATTGATGATTTTGCCTTTGATCGCGTCGGTAATCTTTATGGCACAACTCACATCTACAACAGCGTGGTGAAGATTGCACCAGATGGAAAGGTAAGTGCGATCGCTGGTTCACTTCAGACAAAGAATCAGCGCTGAGCTAGTTAATCAAGTAAATCGAGAAGTGGTGAGGAGATTGCGGGAAGCCGTTCGCTCCGATGGCGAAAAAAAAAATCAAGAAGAAGAGAGCGAGCCGCCGAAAAATCAAGGGAAATTAATCCTGGATGCCACCTGCGCCCCAGCTGATATTAGTTATCCGACGGACTTAAAACTCTTAAACCAAGCAAGAGTTTACACGGAAAAAATCATAGATGTCCTCTATGAAGCGCTCAAAGAGAAAATCAAGCCCAAACCCAGAACCTACCGTAAGATTGCTCGAAAAGACTACTTAGGAGTTGCAAAAAAACGACAACCTACCCGGAAACAGAAAAGAAAAGCGATTAAAAAACAGCTTCAGTATCTTAAAAGAAACCTATCCCACATTGCACAGCTAATCGAGTTAGGAGCATCCCTAAAGAATCTCAGTAAAAGGCAATATAAAACCTTGCTCGTTGTATCCGAAGTCTATCGACAACAGTTGTGGTTATTCAAAAATAACAAACACAGTATTGAAGACAGAATTGTAAGTTTAAGCCAACCCCACATTCGTCCTATTGTCAGGGGGAAAGCCGGAAAACCCGTAGAGTTTGGAGCTAAGCTCTCGGCAAGCTGCTTTGAGGGATATGCAATTTTAGATCTGATCAGTTGGAATAATTTTAACGAATCGGGGAACTTCAAAGCTCAAGTAGAAGCCTATCGGGACTTCACCGGCTCTTACCCAGAATCGGTTCATGTTGATAAAATTTATCGGACAAGAGAAAACCGAGCCTGGTGTAAAGAAAGAGGCATTAGAATCAGGGGTCCACCATTAGGAAGACCTCCAGCTCATATCAGTCCAGAACAAAAGAAGCAAGCTCTAAAAGATGAGGAAGTTCGGAATTCTATTGAGGGAAAATTTGGGCAAGGAAAACG
>NZ_JACJNU010000024.1:0-55855 GCF_014849525.1 Microcoleus sp. FACHB-SPT15
TCTGGTTCGGGTACTTCTTGATTGGGTTGATGATAGACCGAAAAGCTAGTGGTGTCACTGCGAGCGACTTGTGTCGGTAATTCATAGGCTCGAATTAAGTGTTGTCCCAAGAAAGTTTCAATCGCCTCTGTTGCCTGGTGTTGGGATGAACCCAATACACTCAACAAATCTGCCAGTCGGTCATCGGTTGCGTCTTTGTCTGCTATCTTCCAGCCTGTTGCTAATTCTAGAGTTTGATGATCTTGCTTGACCCAGCTTTCTACTGCACACAGTCGGTGATCGGCTTGGGTAATGATGTAACTTAACAGCAACACAGCTAGTTGACCGTAGCTTAATCCCTTTCGGTTGCCATGTGGTGGTGGTACTTCTTGGTTGATTAGCGCCTCAATCTGCATCTGGCTTAACCATTTGATCACTCTACACTTGAGGCTGGTTATTTGGCTACTGGGTCATCCAAATGACCGAACGGTGAGATCGGAAGGGCTGCATTTTTGGGCGATTGGGCAATCCCTCTACAAACCTGGCTCAATGGCAGAAACATTCAAGCAGCTTGCTCAGTTGAGTGAGATTGAAGCACTTCGGTATTCCGTTGATTCTTGTCGTCATAGTGCGGAAATCATCTGTCAGGATGCTCCTGCGGCTGTGGAAGCGGCGGGAATTGAAGCTTTGATTGTCGATCAGTTGGAACCCGTTGGAGAAACGATCGCGGAATTTCTCAATCTTCCCTTCGTTTGCGTTAGCTGTGGTCAGGCAATTCAGCGCAGAGCGGATGCCCCACCGTTCTTTATGCCTTGGAACTATGAAAATACTTTGTGGGCGCGGCTCCGAAATCAGGTTGCTTACACTATCCTCGATCGCAGTTGCCAACCGATTCTGCAAGTAATTAACCAGTATCGCCAGCAGTGGAAGTTACCGCGTAGTGTGCAGAATACCAAACAGGATGTGTTTCGCTGTATTGCCGAAGCTTGTAAAAGACTCAATGTGCAACTCGTCATCGCCCATGGAGGTGGGATGAGTCCCGATGCTGTGCAAGCACTGCCAGGTTCTCCACTAGTGGTTGACTATGCACCGCAGCTTGAGGTGATTGCCAAAGCTAGTCTAACCATTACTCATGGCGGACTCAATACAGTACTGGATTCTCTCAGTCATGGTGTCCCATTAGTTGCCATGCCAATTACGTTTGAACAACCTGGAAATGCAGCACGCATCCGCTGGACAGGAACAGGAGAAATGATTGCAATTTCTCGCCTCAGCGTTTCTAAATTGCAAACTGCAATTCAACAGGTACTGGCAGAGGAATCTTACAGGTACAATGCCAGGAGAATTCAAGAGGCGATCGCACAAGCAGGTGGTGTGAGGCGAGCGGCTGACATTATCGAACAAGTCATCACTCCTCAATCCCCAACCCTATCACTATCAACATCCCGTACCCGTGCATAGGGTGGGTGTGGCAAAAGTAGGAGGTTCCATAGCATTGCAGTGTGGTTATGTTAGGCTGTCTCATCGCTTGCTGCTTGTGGCATGGCTTCAATTAACGCCCGAAGTACCTTGTTAACTGACTCCGATGTTGTAAAAAATTCAGCAACATCTTCATCCAAAACCACTACTGTCATCCTTCGCTTGAGACTTTGAGCAGCAAAACGGTTGCGCTTTACCCTCTGGTAATCAAAGTGGTACTCCGGCAATAATTCATCCTCAGGGTTGGGAGATTCATCGAAAGGCTTTTTGTTCATAATCTTCACGTTCCCTTCGAGTGGCTATACGGGCACTAATGATACGAATGGCGTTGAGACGTTCAGTAAAGCTAACCAGCAGCAACCGATTCCTGCGAGAATGACCAATGATAATTTCCCGTTGCTCATCTAAGGAGTTTGCTTCGTCATTGAAGATAACAGCTAGCGCATTGTCAAACACGGTCTTGGCTTCTTCAAAGCTTACACCATGCTTTTTCAAGTTAGCAGTTGCCTTCGACTCATCCCATTCAAACTCCATGCCCAAATCATAATCTGACTGTTCAAAAAATCGCACATATCACGCCGTAACCATTTCAGCTTTTGAATCGGGCGATGCTGGCTCAAAACGCAGCACCATAACTTGTCCTGGACGTAAACCAACAGACTCGTAAGTACGTCCATTGCGATCGCTAAACTCAACCTCAAACGCAGTACCACCAGCCAATATTTCAACCACTGTGCCGACTTGCCCACGCCACAGGTTGTATTCGGGAAGATCTACCGTTAGTGCCACTACATCAAGTAATTTGGCTGTATTTGCCGTCATCTCGTATCACCTCCAGGTACTACAGAGGGTAACAGGTCGTTAATCTTGGGATATCAGAACCCTGTTCGATAATCCAACCACTCCGAATAGTCGCACTTTTATCTTGCCATTCGAGCGTGAAATCCAGAGTGTAGCGTTGCCCGAAGTCATCCTGTCGCCCCAATCGCGCCTCATGAGTCTTGACAACTTCCAAAAGGATTTGGCGTAACTCCTCAGCATTATCAGCAGTTATGTCCAAGCTTGAGGAGAAAAGCCGAGCTTTGTGTTTCCCTTCATCATGGTCTGGATTTAGGCAGTAGTCGCGAAGTTTACGAATGTCAACAACTGCATTCTCTGCGTTTGGAATCAACATCGAACATATAACCCTGGCGTGAGGCGATCAACCACTCACCAATAACCTCTAGGTCAATATATTGTTTAACCGACAAACTGCAATCCCTTATCTTTTAAGTTCTGCTCAATGTGCTGCATATCTTCAACCGTCTCTCCAGTCACAATCCCGTAAATATCGGTATAAATTTTGCCGTATTTGAGCTTCTCTAGAGCTGACAGGATGATAAAGTCTTTGCGATCAAGTTCTGGTTTCAGGGTGACGAGAATGGAGTCTAATGTCCCATCCATCCGGTAGTCACTGGAATATGTCGCCACTTCTTTTCCTAGTCCCAGTAAGGTATGGCGTTGTAAGCACATAGGAGTTGAGCCATTGACTCGGAAATTGGCATCGATCGCATAAAATTGTCCGTCTCTATCTTCCAACACATCGAAGCCAACAAAGCCGAAATACCCCTGTTGATGAGCATACTGACCAATGGCAGCAATCATCTCAAAGAATCTGCTCATGTCAGTTTCGCGGTAGTGAATCACTCCTCCTAAATAATTGCCCTCTGCGGTGACGAGTTGCCTCGTCGTACCGATGAGCGTAATCTCTCCCGCCTTATTGACATAGAACTGCACGCAGTAGTTCTGGACAACATTCTTGACAAACTCCGAGACAATGATCGTATCAAGCAGCTTAATATCAAGATATTTTCTCAGTTCTTCCAAACAGTAGTTCAGTTCGCTAGTACTTCTGATAATGTAAGTGCCTTCTCCGGAGATTCCGTGCGACGTTTTGATCAAGTAGGGGAATTGCTCTGGTAATTTAATGTCTTCGAGACTGACTTCGTGCAGATTGTAGCTCTCGAATTTCGGACATTGCACCCCTAGGGAGGCTAGCGCCACTTTGCTGAGCAAGTGATAGTGAGTGTCTGGATCGACAGCGTGTTTTTCAGGTTTGAGATTATCAAACGGAAATAGTGTGATGACGTTGTTAACGCGATCGCTTTGGCTAAGTTCATCCAGATAAGTTGAGCAATGGATCATCTCCAGATTGGTGTAGCTGAAGCCAAAATGCTCCCGCCAGTAGTCAATCAGCAACTTTTGCGGCTCAATAATGACAACTCCTGGAAGGGTGTCGCCTAACACAGCCAGATTTTTCCAAGGTTCCTTCTGGCAAATCTTATCAAAAGAAGTTTTGGTGGCTTCACTACTGCCATCTTGAAGAAAATACTTTTTCGTATTGGGATAAGCTGCCCAACTAGCAGTCGCAGGATAATTTAGGATGAACGCATAACCTGCATCCGTGATATCTTGTGCAAACAGATCGGAAAGAGAATTCCCCTGAAAGTATTGAAAGTCGTATGTTGAACTCATAGAAAGCTGCCTGAGTGGAGCGAAAGCTGAAAAGCCTACACCATGATGAATCAAAATTATCTCAAAAAGCAGATTTTTCTATCATCTTCCGGAGGTTACAGCGACTCTCAATTGAAGGATGCGATCGCTAAAACGTAACAGGCTGCGGAAGCTGTAGCAGACATCTATCTAGGCTACTTTTTAGAGCGATGTGTTTAGGATATCTCCTAGGTATGTTGGCTCTAACGGACTTTCTTTGACTGTCTCACCTACTTTTTCCAACCGATACGCTTTGGCATGAGGACGGGAACTCACAATTCTCTCCAATTGAGTAGCTAAGAAATGGAGAGCAACCCCATCATCTGCGGCATAGCCTTGACTAATTAGTCCTTCTGATAAAAGTCGATGATAGGACGGTTTTCTTTCTAGTTCTCCGTCGTAATGGGGGCAGTTACTACCTTCAAGAAAGCCAAGGCAACGTAATGCAGTTAGTTCCCCTGGAAAAGAGTCTGTTACTCCCTCTTCAAACCAACAAATAGAGCCTGCACTCCAACCCGCGAGAATAACTCCACGTTCCCAGGCTTCCTTGATGATGCTGTCAAGTCCCCAATCTCTCCAAAGAGCAATGAGGTTTTTTGTATTGCCTCCCCCTACATAAATAATGTCTTGCTCAAGAACGAAAGACCTCAAATCCGCCGTTTGTAATCTGAATAATAATAAATGAGATGGTGTACAGGTTAATTGTGCAAACGCTGTGTCAAATCGGTCGATATAGCTTTGCGAATCACCACTAGCGGTAGGAATAAAACAAATTTTTGGACTGTCTTTGTTTGCCAGTTTGAGGAGGTATTTTTCCAGTAGGAGATTGTCAGGTTCTATTGATAAGCCTGCACCTCCCATTGCCACAATTTGCCTAGTAGATAAATTTCCTGTCATGATGAAACCCAAATACCCAATTCGGCAACGAGTTTTGCCAGATATCTAATGCTTATTATGTAAACTCCAATGGGACAGGGCGCACTCTTCCTTCTACTTCAACACTTGGCCAGTTTGGATCAAAAGTCAGATTTTCCAACTTGCCATCCTGAAGAATCACAAACGTATCTTCAACCTTTGCCCCGACTAAACTTGGGTTCCAAGCAACAGGGATGCCTTCTACTAAAGTGTCAGTCGTAGTAGGATTTGCCACAATTTCTCGCGACAAATATCCCGTCGTTCCTCCCTGGTGATGTTGGAGGATTGCCTGCTTGAATCGGTGCTGGTCATAAGCGTGAGCTAAGGCGTGATAAACTGCGTCCAGAGATGTGCCAGGTTTGCACACATTCAGTGCTTGCGCTTCAATTTCCCGCACATGACGGTGCAATTCGGCGTGTTCATCCCCTAACGCACCAAATGACACAAATCGGGTAAGGTTCGCATATAAACCGTATTTCCTAGCGCAAAACACCAGCATTGCTTGCCGCCCGATCGCTTCTCCAGTCGCGGTAGCATGACGGTAAAGTGGCAAACGCCTCTCGCCAGCGACTAGAGTCAACGCTGGATGTATTCCCCTTGCCCACAATGCCTCTGCACCCGCCCCCGCAAGCTGATATTCTGTCCAGGTAGGCTTGGCGGCTGTTAAGACTTCTGTCATCGCTTCACTTGCCTTACGCCCGACTTCGCGATATCGCTCTAGCTCACTTGACATCATTACCTGTTTATGAACTTGTAGAGACGTGGGTAAGCGCTTCTCTACGTGAGGGATGGGGCGATCGCTAAGAACCTTCCCCCCATTGGTAACATCTCGCACAAACGATTCACGCGCAGCCGCATCAGCCCAAGGATTTACATTTACTTGAAAATTCTCTGGAAGTTCCTCATCTTTTAAACGCTGTGCTTCGATTTCATCTGTCAATACGCAAGCCTCTTGAGCAGTTACCAACACTTCTGCTACTCCGGTTTCAGCGGTAAGCAGCACAGTATTGGAACCGCCAGCAGTCGCCCAAGCAAACCAGTCTGTTCCCTTAAGGCGGACACCCGTTGCCTGGGTCTCTCTTAATGCATCCCGAATTAACTCCAGTTTGCGCGAGACTTCTTCATTAAATTCCTTCACACCCTCACCCCCGCTTCGAGAAGTACCGATACTGCCTGTAAGTCCTTGGCTTTCTCTTCTGGGAGAGCATCATTGGCAAACATTCCCGCTGCCAGTTCAGTTCCAGCTAAGTACTTAAGTCTATCCTGGGTACGATAGGGGGGATAGAACTCGGCGTGCAGATGTGATTCTGGATGGGGTTGCCCGTCAGTAGGTGCCTGGAACCAAGCCATTAAGTAAGGGAAGGGGCGTCTCCATAAGCCGTCGTACTTGAGGGTGACAGTCTTTAAAGCTTTGGCAAGTCCTCTCCGCTGCTCTGCTGTAAGGTCAATAAATGTCGCAACTGGCTCAATGGTTGCAATCCAAACTTCGTAAGGATAGCGGGCACACACGGGGACAAATGCGATCGCCTCTTCATCTATATAAATAATTCTCTGCTTGTCTTCAATTTCTTTTTGAATCAAATCTTGCAGCAAGCCCCGCTGATTTTCCTGATAATATTTCTGCTGGCGTTCCTGCATCCGTGCAGGAACAGGAGGCACAAAAGGATAGGAGTAAATCTGACCATGGGGATGAAGCAACGTCACCCCCATCTCCACACCTCGATTCTCGAAGGGCAGAACGTACTGGATATGTGGATTCCCTCCGAGTACACGAGTGCGATCACCCCACACTTGCAACAGCAAATCTAGGTGAGAGAGTTCCAGGGAACCGAGGGACGCTTCGGGGTCTTGGGTGAAAACCACGACCTCGCACGCCCCATTTGCAGGTAGAGTTTCAACAATGCTGCTAGGTGGCTCATGCGCCGCCAGCGCCATCGAAGGAAAGCGGTTGTCGAAAACCGCTATGTCATATTGTCCTTGGGGGAGTTCGGTCGGAAATTTAGGATCGATGGTGGGGGCCAGTGGGTTGTACTCCGGGGGCGGCATGAATGTCCGCCCCTGACGATGACTGGCGTAAGCAATCCACTCACCCCGCAAGGGATGCCAACGTAGGTGGGGATTTGCCTGAATCGGCTCATTACCGGGGCTGGGAGCCTGGATACCCTCCGCAATTGGGTACCGACTGTATAGAGTCAGCGGACGTCCATCCGGCTTTAGCAGCTCCTGGGAATACATTTTCCTCTGGGGACCAACTAGCTTTAACTCCTGAGAGCATAACGTCTTCCTCTTCCTCTTCGCCCCTGCCTAGGGTTGCATATGCGATCGCTTCTAGCGGAAACTTCGGAGTCCGGTCTGCATACAACAGACCATTTGCTTCCTGGAAGGTATCCGTCAACTGTGTGTAACAAAATCCACTGAACATACCGACTTTGTTAACCACATCCAGTAGCGCCGTATACCGAATTTGCAACTCCGAGACATCCGAAGACCGCACGTATCCCCAGACTTTATCCGCATCAGGTTGTTCACGGTCAGCGTAAGCAATACCACCGAACTCAGTTAGCATGATCGGCTGTCCGTTATGGGGATGACCATCAAGGGTGAGAACACGCCCTCCCGGACGCTGGCGATCGAACAGGTCTGATAACTTGACTTCTGGTCCATAACGCTTTGCCAACCGAGTAGGCTTATTATCGTAGTCATGAATAGCCAGGATGTCAGTTGCTGCACTCTCCCAGCCGTCATTGCCAACTACCGGGCGAGTTGGGTCTAGGGTTTTGGTCAAGTGGTAGAGCGCTTGGACGCAGTGCCGATGAGGCTCCGTCGCTGTTAAGTCAGGAACACCCCAAGATTCATTAAACGGCACCCAAACCACGATACAGGGGTGGCTAGCATCTCGGTTGATCACCTCAGTCCACTCTTTTGTCATGCGTTCTACCGCTTTGGGCGTGAAGCGATAGGCACTTGGCATCTCTTCCCAGACCATTAAACCCAGGACATCTGCCCAATACAAGAACCGAGGGTCTTCAATCTTTTGGTGCTTGCGGACGCCGTTAAAGCCCATCATCTTGACTAACTCGACATCGCGCCGCAACGCCTCATCTGAGGGGGCAGTCATCAGCGTGTCGGGCCAGTAGCCTTGGTCTAGAACTAGCCGTAGATAGTAAGGATGCCCGTTGAGCATGAAGCGATCGCGCTGTATCGCCACAGTCCGCATTGCCGTGTAGGACTTCACCTCATCCACCAGCTTGTCGTCTTGCCACAGTTGAACTTGGGCATCAATTAGGGTCGGCTTCTCAGGACTCCAGAGCAATTCGTTGCGGTAGTCGTCGATGCCGGGGTCAGAGAGTGCAATGCGACGGTGAATCTCCCCGTTGATCACCTCGTAAGTATCGTTTACCAGCAGTTGGCAACCAACTGTTAGTTTCACTTTTATTTGCATACCATCGTATTGCTCACCCGTGACAAAGGCTTCAAAGCCAATCTCCCACCGCTCGAAGTGGGGTGTCCAGCGGATGTGCTCGATGTAAGTGCTAGGAACGACCTCAGCCCAGACTGTTTGCCAAATACCACTTGTGCGCGGATACCATAGACTGTGTGGCTCTAACTGCCAATCTTGCTTACCGCGTGGTTTAGCCAGATCGAAGGGGTCATCCTGTGCCCAAAGTGTTACCCGTTGTGGTCCGTTTTCATTCAAGACATGTGTGATGTCGATGCTGAATGGAGTATGTCCACCTTCATGGTCTGCCACGAATTGACCATTAACCCAAACACGGGCACGATAGTCTACAGCCCCGAAGTGGAGCAGCACCCGACCCTCTTGTTCGGGTAAGTCAAATTCCCGCTCATACCAGCAGTTTGGGTGAAAACCTGTGTCGCCGATGCCACTTTTTGTGCATTCTGGAGCAAAGGGAACTTGAATGGTATGAGTCCAATCAGAAATATCACCAGGTCGAACAAATTGCCCAGCGTCGTCAAACGTAAACTTCCACGAGCCGTTTAGACAAATCCAGCTAGCACGCCGCAACTGTGGACGTGGATATCCGATTTCGATCTGCGAAGAATTATCCCCGGTAGTAGGATCACAGGACAATTCATAACAATCTTTCAGCCGTTTCCCCAACGAATGCATAAAGACATCTACCCTAGGTTATATATCTAGAGTACCCACAAGAATGGTTGTTTAGCTCTTGCACATCGTTGATTCACAATAAATTTAAAGTCTTGGCTGTGATTTAGTGTTTACACACACTTCCATCATAATTTCCTAAAATCTCAAACCAACCCCACCTTGCACGGAAAGAGCGGCTCCTCCTCCATTGCGATAGGCGTCGAAAGCAATAATTGCATTGCCAAATAGAACAGTGTTGCTATTCGGGACAATGTAATCAATACCCGGTTGTAGGGCAAAGCTTGTTTTATCTCCTACTGGCGACGGCGTAGTGCCACTTGCAAAGGCAACGCCAGCACCTAAATAGGCATCGGTTTGCCAGTTGAGGGGAACGTCATAGGAAATTGTTGGTACAATCGCCGTGCCGGAGCCAATGAGAGCTTGGGCACGTAATGAGACAGGTATTTCCAACAGTTTGTAGCGCACCGCCAGCACTCCACCAATTTGCTGAGCCTCTCCTCGTGAATCTTCAAGAATACCTACCGTCGGACCAACTCCAACATAACTCCCGTAGGCAGCTTGAGCAGAAGCTGACTCCGTGGTGAAGGCAAGGGTTGCGGCAATAGCAAAGCCTCCTAAACCCATAGCACTCAGTCCGGACAACAAGCCCTTAAGACGAACCATTTCCTTACTCCTCCACACCTGTAAATCCGAATGCTTGATTTGAGCAGATTTTAGCTTAATTTATCGGAAAACCAAATTCTGCTCAGGTGCTGATTTGTTTATATGCAGTCAGATAAAAATTATTAGTTTGTGTAAAAAGCGATCGCTTTCGTCTATGCCAAACGAATATCCTGTCAAAAAATTCCACTGCTTTAAAATTTTTAAGCAAAAAATTTTAAAGATTAGAGAATAGCCAGCTTGGGGCGATCGCTTTCTTCGTGGGCTAGGTAAACTCTCCCTTCAAGCTTGAACTTAAAAAGCTTGAATCCACTCTTTCACCTCGTATTCAGTCCAAATCCCGTTTTGCCAATAGGGGTCAGCCTCAACTAGCTGGCGCACTGTGGCTTCGTCTTCAGCTTCATAGATGCCAAAAACTTTAGTGACATCTTTGGTCGGACCAATCGTAATTAAGACACCGCTCTCTTTTTGAGCAGCAAGACCATCAAGATGAGCTTGTCGGTGAGGCGCACGCTTTTCTAAAACATCCTCACAGTAGCTTCCCCACATCACATATTTAGGCATCGCTAGTTATTGGTTGTTGGTTGTTAATTATTTTCTAATAACAGTTAACCAACAACCAATAACTATTTAACTTCTGAGACTGACACCGAATTTTTCGACTAGGGCTTCTCGGACTTTTTGATGCACTGGCTCGACTTCTTCATCCGTCAGAGTGCGATCGCTTGCCCGATAGATTAGCCTGAATGCCAAGCTTCGTTGTCCAGCAGGGACAGATTCGCCTTGATACTCATCGAATAACTCTACAGAGTGCAATAACGTCCCGGCTGCTTTTTGAGTAGCGCGTTCTATTTCTGCTACAGAGACTTTTACAGGTGCGAAGAAGGCGATATCCCGGTCAGTCGCTGGATAGGTCGAATATACCTGGAACCGTGGAGTCAGTCTTTCATCCTGATCTAAAGCATCCAAGAGTACATCCAAGTCCAGATCAAAGGCATAGACAGCATCGGGTAAGCCTCGTTCCTGACGTAGTTGAGGATGTAGCTGCCCAAAGTTGCCTAAGCGATCGCCTTGAAACCACAACGACGCTGTACGTCCTGGGTGAAAGCGCTCATCTTGTCGATTCGGCTGATACTCAACATTGAGATTCAAGCGCTGAAACACACTTTCTAGGACACCCTTTGCCTCATACCAAGTCATTGGTGAGGAACGTCCTCCCTTCACCCATTTGCCTTGAGTTGGATCACCCCCGATAATTCCAGCGATCGCATCCGCTTCTTCCAAGCCTTCTTCTTCTTTCCAGAACAGCCGACCAATCTCAAAGCCATTGAGCGCCTCATTCCCTTGCTCTAGGTTGTACTGGAAGGCATCAATTAGGCCCATAAGTAAATCGGTTCGTAAGGCTGAGTACTCTGTAAGCAGAGGATTAACCAGATGAATTTGCGTCTCGTTCTCTGGCTTGACTAATGAGTAGTGAACTAATTCTGTCAGCCCTCCCGCACGAAACGCTTCTCGCAGTTGTCGTGTTAGTTGCTCTTCTATGGAAAGATACCCTGGTTCTGTCTTATCCGGTAAGTCATCACAGAATTTGTCGTAGCCGTATAGACGAGCGACTTCTTCGATTAAGTCAATTTCGCGCTCCAAGTCCCGATAGCGGTAGGGGGGAACGGTCACTATCCATTGGGTGGAAATGTTTGAATCACTACGATTCAGTTGACACCCAAGGGCAGTGAGGATACGTTCGACATCTTCCGCGAGGATTTCGCCTGTGTCTTCTCCCAAATCTACGGGGCCTAAAATCTGATTGATTCGGTCAAGACGTAGCTCAATTGAACGTGCCCACGTTGAGGGATCGGGGCGTGTATCGGCAATTTCTTGTGAGGTTGGTGACCCAGAGGCTAACTGGGTGATTAGTGCGATCGCACGTTTTGCCGCAATCCCCAATTCTGCCTGATTCACACCTCGCTCATAGCGAGTAGACGCTTCTGTCCGTAAGCCTTGGGTACGGGCTGAGCGACGAATTGCCACCTGCTCAAATAACGCCGCTTCTAAGACTAGATTCTGCGTGTTCTCGTGGACTTCTGTTTCTTCGCCACCCATCACCCCAGCGAGAGCAACAGGTTTATTGTTAGCGGTAATTAATAGGGTTTGTTGTTGAAGGCTTCGGGTTTGACCATCCAGCGTCTTGAGAGATTCGCCACTTTGAGCGAAGCGCACTCCAACGGTTAAGGCATCTCCACCTGCAACTGCCTTTAGGCGATCGCGATCAAACGCATGAAGCGGTTGTCCCCACTCCAACAAAATGTAGTTTGTGACATCCACCACATTGTTAATCGGTCGCACTCCCGCTGCTTGCAAGCGCCGTTGCAACCAATCTGGGGAGGGAGCAATCTTCACTCCTTCAATCACCGTCCCAATGTATGCCGGACAAGCTTGTGGCTCAGAAACCTTGATCCTCAGATTTCCAGAACCCTGTGGAATCGTTGTTTCAGGAGCGTCTGGAAGCCTCATTGACGCGCCTGTAAGCGCCGCCACCTCTCTGGCGACCCCCACCATACTGAGGGCATCAGCACGGTTTGCTGTTGCTGTCAAATCGAGAATGACATCTTCCAAGTCGAGGAGGGGACGAGCGTCACTGCCCACCTGGAGATTCTCCTCTTCAAAAATGTGAATACCAGCCGACTGTTTTTCCAAGCCCACTTCGGCTAGGGAGCAAATCATTCCTTCTGAGCGAACCCCCCGCAGCTTTGAGGCGCGAATTTTCACATCAATTACGGGTAGGTAAGTGCCGACAGTGGCTACTGGAACATAAATCTCTGGTCGGACATTCGCCGCGCCACAGACAATATTGAGTACACCATCAGCCGCGCCAATATCCACTTGACAGACTCTGAGCTTATCCGCATTCGGATGGGGCTGTACATCCAGAACCTTCCCCACTACCACGCCATCGGCGAAGCTCCGACGATCTTCGATGTCTTCAACCTCAAATCCTGCCAGTGTTAGGGTTTCGGCTAACTCTTCTGGGGTTAACGTCACGTCCACCAGTTCTCGTAGCCAGTTTAGAGAGATACGCATTGAACTCTAAGTTTTACCTTCCGTAGTTCGATTATTTTACCGTCAGCATTGAGGGATTAGGGATTGGGAATTGGGAATTGGGGATTGGGAGGGCTTTAATTGTGTGCCAGCCACTTGAGTTATTGTCTAATACCAAGTTGCGGTCAAAGGTAGTACTTTCTCTGTCGCCCCATCACCCATCACCCTTTTCTTGGGATTGTCAGCTCAGCATAGATTTTTATTAATGCTTTATTAAAGCTAAGCTAGCTTCATCAACTCTTTACATAAATTTTGGCGAACTTGACTCGATTTGGCTTCCTTCTTGACCAGGTAGACATGAAAAGTAGGATATCCTGGTCTTAAATCAGATCTCTATCTACAAGGCTTGCCAAACTAGGGTGCATTCGGCGGTGCGTTCCCAACGAGAGCCAGATATGTAAAGCCGGGTGCTTCAATATAAAGCTTCCGTCCCAGCACGGACGACGCCCCATCGGTGACGCTGAATGAGCTACTGCCTAAATCCTGCCTGTCCTCAGCCCAAAAATCCGATGCACGCCGATGCCTGTCAGGCGTGCGGCACAAAGCTATTGTTACGCGATCGCTATCGGGTACACAAAGCTTTGGGTCAAGGTGGATTTGGGGCAACATTTCTCGCTGAAGATAAATCTTTGCCCGGTGACCCCTGTTGTGTCATCAAGCAACTGCGTCCGGCATCCAATGTCTCTCATGTCATACCGATGGCACGGGAGCTATTTGAGAGAGAAGCCAGAACCCTCGGAAAAATTGGTAATCATCCCCAAGTACCTCGGCTGCTGGATTATTTTGACGAACAACAGCAGTTCTATTTGGTACAAGAGTACATTAGCGGCTCGACCCTCCAGCAGGAAATCAAGCGCTCTGGTCCACTATCGGAAGCCGGAGTCAAGCAATTCCTTAGTGAACTCCTGCCACTACTTCAGTACATCCACAGCCAGCAGGTCATTCACCGGGACATTAAGCCCGCGAACTTGATTCGTCGTGAACAAGACCGCAAACTGGTTCTCATTGACTTTGGTGCTGTGAAAAACCAAGTCAACGCCCCTACAGCCAGTAACTCAGACCAAACAGCTTTAACAAATTTTGCGATCGGTACCCCAGGCTTTGCGCCACCTGAGCAGATGGCATTGCGACCTGTTTATGCCAGTGACATCTATGCTGTCGGGGTCACCTGTATTTATTTATTAACGGGTAAATCACCAAAAGACCTAGATTACAATCCCTCAACTGGGGAAATGGTCTGGCAGAAATACGTTCATGTCAGTGACCATTTTGCTGAAGTTTTGAAAAAAATGTTGGAGGCTTCGGTTCGTCATCGCTACCAGTCAGCAACAGATATCCTAAGAGCGCTTGACTTGGAGCCTTATCTTGACAGTCTAGAGCAGGGATTGGTTGCTAAGCCGAATCAGCCACACAACCCTCTAAACCCTCAACTCTTCTACTCTGGAGACTTAGGCTCACCGAGTTCGTCTTCATCCCCCTCCACGGCAACGACGAAGTTGGCAGATGCAATTCGAGCGCGACGCGCCCGTAAGGAACAAAGCGGTTCTCGAACGTTAGGCGGGCAACGTAATCAGGGTATTCCTGCTCAACGCGCTTCAACAACTTCCCTTCGTAGTGAGAGCGTTACAACAGGAAAACCAAAACTTCCTGCTAAGTTAGATGCGAATGTGGTCTTGACAGCTTATATGAAAGGTCGGAGAGATTTTGCCTCTCAAGATTTGAGTGGGCTTGATCTTCATAAAACCGAGTTAGCTGGCGGAATTTTTCACCAAGCGAAGTTGGCTCGAACCAATTTACAGGGGGCAGATTTATCCAATGCTGATTTTGGACGGGCAAGTCTAAATCGGGCAAACCTACGGGATGCGAAATTAGGTCGAGCTTACTTAAGCTATGCCGATTTAGAAGGGGCTGACTTGCGCGGTGCAGATCTGAGCTTTGCGTATCTCAACAACGCGAGTTTAAAAGGGGCAAATCTCTGTGGGGCAAATCTCTCCAACGCCAAGATTACTGAGGAACAACTAGCTGTGGCAAAAACCAATTGGGCGACTGTGTTACCCAGTGGTAAGCGAGGTTTTTGGTAGCCGGTTCAGAACGAACAAGTGTTCACTCAGAGAGAGGTTTTGGGCTGTGGTTGGTTGATTATCATAAAACGTAAAGCAAACAAATATACCAAGAATGCGATCGCATCCAGTGGCAAGGTCATTTGGATGTGTCGCTAAGTGGGCATAAAGGTAAGACTGATGATTAAATCTTGGGTAGTTATCGCTACTGTGACTTTTGTCGTGGCGCTAGGTAGCTTCTTGATTAGACCCCGCCGTGACATAAAGTGGGCTAAACGTTTAGACCGACCGAACTGGCTATTCTTCGAGCCAGCTATCCCGTTCATCTGGACGATCATTTTTGCATGTGGCGCACTCTCAGCTATCCTCGTCTGGGAAAGTGACCCTGGAAGCCTTAGTACATGGCTGTTTATGGGAGTTTACTTGTTGGTAGAAGTTGTTACGGTTGCCTATATTCCTGTGACGTTGAGAACGAAAAGCCTAGCCGCTGGCACAATCTTGGGCGGATTGGGGGCTATCTTGGGGATTTTGCTGACATTGGCTGTGTCTCCAATTTCCGGAACAGCAGCTTTATTGCTCCTCCCTTATGTACTTTGGAGTCCAATTGGTACCTATACGACTAGAGAGATGATTGACCTAAATCCTGATGCGGCATAACTTGCCGTGTCGCTGTGCTTAACTTGCTAAGCGTTGTTGACTATGTCATCAGGCCAGATTACTCCAGACAAGTTAGCACCTGTCAACTTAACCATCAGTCGGTCTTTGGTTCCAATTTTAGCCCCCCTCAAGTCAGCCCCACTGAGGTCAGCACCACTGAAGTCTGCGCCAATTAAGTTCGTGTATCGTAAGTTGGCATGACTTAGGTTGGCTTGAAATAGGTTGGCTCTAAAGAGATTCGCTCTCTCTAAATTTGCCCCAGTAAGATTCACCTTATGTAAAAAGGCATCGCTGAGGTTGGCGTTACTAAGATCGGCGTTAGTCAAGTTTCTGCCTGACAAATCCTTTTCTTTCAGGTCAGCATTCCGAAAATCAGCTCCACTTAAATCAGGATTTGGAGATTTCGGTTGGTAGTGGGATTGATGGTAGTAAGACCCAGAGGAGGATTGCTTCTGCTGTTGGGGTGGTGTTTTGCGATCGCTTGCTTGAGAACGCTTGGGTGAAGGTTGTGATTTGGGTGTTTTCGTTCGTTGCTGCTGTTGAAGCGATCGCAACTGATCACGCGCTTGGTTGATTTCCTTGAGTTTTTCTTGCGCCTTGTCTCGTAGTCTTTTGTTATCTTCAGGAACGCGATCGGGGTGCCAAATAAATGCCAAGTCCTTATATGCCTGGTTCACCTCAGCCAGTGATGCTCCAGGATCTAACCCCAGTACTCTGTAGCATTGATCTAAATCGTCCATCAACACTATCCTACCAATTCGTTGTGGTTTGAGGAGTGTTTTCTAGGCAAAGGCATACCTTTGCCTCGAATGGCTAGCAACGTCTTAAATTATAGAAACGCCGTAAAACC
Organism: Microcoleus sp. FACHB-SPT15; assembly: GCF_014849525.1. NCBI lineage: Bacteria > Bacillati > Cyanobacteriota > Cyanophyceae > Oscillatoriales > Microcoleaceae > Microcoleus > Microcoleus sp. FACHB-SPT15. The sequence goes on from NZ_JACJNU010000024.1 coordinate 16,361, forward strand.
CACGTCATTCATGCGTGAGATATAAGGCGGGTCACCTCCGTTCCTACGGTGACCAATAGATCCTGCAACGAAGTCATAAAGCGTCATGAACAATCTTATGTGAAGGTAGTAACATAATATTTGTGGTGGTTAGGTCGAACCCATGATTGTTTACGAGTTCAAAGTGAAAGGGAAAGAAGCTCAGTATCGAGCTATAGAAGAGGCGATTCGCACCTCACAGTTCATCCAAAACAAGTGCTTGCGCTACTGGATGGAAAACAAGGGTTTGCGTCAATACGACCTCAACAAATATTGCGCTGTACTTGCAGCAGAATTTCCTTTTGCCGACGAACTCAATTCAATGGCTCGACAGTCTGCGGCAGAACGAACTTGGAGCGCTATTGCAAGGTTCTTTGACAACTGCAAGAAAAAAGTTAAGGGGAAGAAGGGATTTCCAAAGTTCAAGAAACACTGCCGCTCAGTTGAATATAAAACTAGCGGCTGGAAACTTTCTTCTAACCGAAAAGCGATTACATTCCGGGACGGGAAGAACATAGGAACCCTTAAGCTTAAAGGAACCTACGACCTTAATTACTATGACATTAAGCAGATTAAGCGAGTACGGGTTATCCGTAGGGCTGATGGGTACTACGCTCAATTTGCAGTTGATGCAAAAGTTAGGGTTGAACCCAACCTAACCGGAAAGATGGTGGGATTGGACTTAGGGCTAAAGTTCTTCATTGCCGACAACCTTGGCAATACAGAACCTTGTCCTCAGTTCTATAGGAAATCAGAGAAGCAGTTAAACCGATCCAACCGCAAGAAGTCCAAGAAGTTCAAACGAGGTGGCTTACCGCAGTCTAAAAACTACCACAAAGCAAGAAACCGATATGCTCGGAAGCATTTAAGAGTAAGTAGGCAACGAAAAGAGTATTGCAAGCGAGTTGCACACTCCGTCATCCAATCTAACGACTTGGTAGCCTATGAAGACTTAAATGTAAAAGGGTTGGTGAGGAATCGGCATCTTGCTAAATCCATCAGTGATGCGGGATGGTCAACATTTCGCCAATGGCTAGAATATTTTGGCTTTAAATACGGAAAGGTGACGATTGCTGTGCCACCTTACAATACAAGTCAAAATTGCTCTAGCTGTGGGAATAAAGTCAAGAAATCCTTATCTACTAGAACCCATGTCTGTCCACATTGCGGGTTCATCGAAGATCGGGATGTTAATGCTGCCATCAACATCTTGAAACTAGCACTCAGTACGGCGGGGCACGCCGGAACTTACGCTTGGGGAGATTTGCCCTCTTGGGCGATTGGAGTAATCCTGTCGTTTAACGGCGAGTCCGCGAACCAAGAATCCCATCGCCTTTAGGCATGGGAGTGTCAATCCGCCTCAAAAGCACCGATGTCACACGCGCCCCCCTGGGGTCTAGCAACACCTCGTTGATCAGTTGCAGGACAGGCGGCATTGTTAGCCGCATCAATTGCTGGACTACCTGGTAGTAGTGCCACCGTCTCAGTCGAACCTCCATTATTAGCGAGAGAAGCAAGAAGTGGGTCAGCGATGGGGATACCTGTACCGCAGTCAGCGTCATTGGGATTGTTAGCGGCAAATTGCAGATTGTTGCCACCATTAGTTAAGGCATCCAAGCAATTATTTTTGATAATCGAGTTACCACCATTACTTGCCGTGTTGTTGGCAATGATCACATTGGTAATCGTGGTTGCTGTCCCTCCAAAAATTCCCCCACCTTCAAATCCCGCAGAATTATTTGCGATCGTGGTGTTGGTAATGTTGATTGTGCCGCCCGTTCGCATAATCCCGCCGCCTATTCCACTTCCATCAGCACTAATCGCTTGATTCCCAAAAATTGTGCTGTTGGTAATATTCACTGTTAAACCGTTACCACTCCAAAGACCACCCCCCTGACTACTCGCTGTATTTCCAGAAAGGGTAGTATTAACCAGACTAAGGGCAGTATTTGCGCCCCCACCAATGCTGAAAATTCCTCCACCGAATCCTTGATTACCTGTGCCAGTCACGCTATTACCAGACAACGTTGAATTTTCAATCGTGTTGGTATTGTTGTTATAAAGTTGACTAAAGATCGCACCTCCCTGAAGAACAGCCGTGTTATTGGTGAAGCTACTACTGCGGATAATAATTTTTCCGTTATCCCCCTTAGCCCCATCAATGAAAATTGCACCACCCCCACCGCCTGAGCCAGAACGAACGGATTCATTGCCTGTAAAGGTACTGTTATCAACCGTTAAATCACTCAATAAGTTGTGAATGGCACCACCATTTCCAGCTTGATTTCCATCAAAGGAACTCTTCTCGATAATTGCCGTTCCCTCACTTTGAATATAAATTGCACCCCCACCATCGAACTCTCCCCCTTTCGTAGATATGTTATTGCTAAATGTGCAACCAACAACCCTTAGCTTTCCTTGAAACCCACTGGAAATACCGCCTCCCTGGTCAGTTGTAAAACCATTGGCAATAGTGAGGTTCTTAACAGTAAATTCGATGCCGTTTTGAGTGGAAAAAATTCGATTTCGTCCTCTACCACTCAGTGTGATTAAGCTTTGACCGTTAGTCATACCATCGATTAAGGTATTAGTCGCAACTACCTTTTCTCTAGTTATGGAAATTGTGTGAGGATTTGCACCGCAATTGAAATAAACATTGCCACCATCCGCTAAAGCTCTATTCAAAGCCGCTTCTGTACAGCTTGCAGGTGTTCCTGTGCCAACTATCCCAACAGCAGAAGCAGGTTGAGCTGAAGTAATGGTTAATGTAAGACTCACGCCTAGGAGAGTGAGCATAGGAAGCCATGTTCTTTTGGTAAAACTAGACTTCCCTGAAGTTTTAGGAGAGTTGAACGTATGCACAGACTAATTTTTGAGTGTGAAGTTGATTGAAGCTAGGAGCTTTAATAAGGTTAGAACACAAGACCTAACTTGAAGGATATATAGCAATCCTTTTTGAATTCAAAGCTTGTGGTACCTTTGTACTAAATTCGTACTGATCAGTTATGTCTATTGGGATGGAGCTAGTATCACCACCAGTACGGGAGAGCCGGATTTCCTACTAATGAGGTAGGAACATTTCATCGTGATTTCATTTTTGGGTGAAAAACTGGCTAGTAAGTGCAGATGCGGTACTTCAAGAGTGAAACTTGTAAATGCTCTTTAGTGAGCCACCACCTCTGTGAAACATAAATACTTAGTGCAGTGTGGCGGAAATGACTACGCAGTTGAAAAAGGTTAAAAAGTTTACCTTACAAGTTTTCTTTCATAAAAGCCTTCTGCCTCCTGCCCTCTTGCACTAGATCAAATGCCCTTCTTTTGCCGTTCCTCTGCTCTATCGGGACTCAATGACATTCCCAATGACGCGCAACTGTGACCCCCAACGCCCTGCACCGCTCCGTTGTGTTTCTTTTGCACTCCTGAGCTTTATGCTAATAACGATTCCCGTAGCTGTTTTAGCCCACGGCGGACACGGAAACGAATTTCAGCACACAGACGAAGCCAGTCAATCTACTGGTTCTATTCAGGTTGATGCCGAAACCGCCAAACGACTGGGAATTAAAGTTGAGCCAGTCAAACGCCAACAGCTAGCGGTTGGGATAAAAACCACGGGTCAGATTGAAACCCTGCCCAACAAAAAAGTGGAGGTGACTGCACCGATTCCAGGGAAAGTCGTTGAGCTATTGGTGGAACCTGGTGCTTCTGTGAGAGCAGGTCAACCTGTCGCTGTCCTAGCTGCACCAGACTTAGTGGATCTGCGCGTCGAATCCCAGGAAAAAGAAGCAGAAGCCCAAGCCGATTTACAGCAAGCTCAAGCGGACTTGAGACTAGCTGAACGAAATCTAGAGAGTCAACGTCAAATTGCCGTTGCTGAGATTGAACAAGCTCGCACCGAAGTTGAGGTAGCTCGCGAACAATATGACAAAGACCAAGGTTTGGTGAGTGCAGGAGCGCTGCCACGACGCCAGATGCTGGAATCGCGATCGCACCTGAGAGAAGGCGAGGCTCAACTCGTCAAGGCAACGAGTAGCCGGGAAGTTCTGGAAGCAGAGAACCAACTCAAACGCGCCCAAGCCGCTGTTGAGGTAGCCCAGTCCCGTATCCGCCTGAGTGATACCGCCTATCAGACAAGGCTGCAACAATTGGGAACTCGTGCCAATGACAAAGGACTGGTGACGGTGACATCTCCTATCTCTGGCACAGTTAGCGATCGCGAAGTAACCCTCGGTCAAGCCTTCGAGGATGCAGGCGGCAAGTTAATGACGATTGTGAATGACAATCGTGTTTTTGCGACCGCGAATATCTACGAAAAAGATTTAGACAAAGTCAAGACGGGTCAACAGGTGAGCGTCAAGGTCAGTAGCTTGCCTAAACGTACCTTCAGCGGACGGATTGCCACGATCGCCTCGGTGGTAGAAGGGGAAACGCGGGTGGTGCCAGTAAAAGCCGAACTGGACAACCCTGGCGGAGTACTCAAACCAGGGATGTTTGCCGAACTAGAAGTCCTAACAGACCGAACGGCGGCAGCTATCTTAGCCATTCCTACTTCAGCCGTGGTTGAGGCGGACGGCAAGAAACAAGTCTATCTCCAAAATGGCAATGCCTATCAGCCTGTTGAAGTCACGTTAGGTCAAACGTCCGGGGACATGGTTGAGGTGAAAACAGGTCTATTTGAGGGGGATTTGGTTGTCACCCAGCGATCGCCTCAACTTTATGCTCAATCATTGCGAGGTGGTAGTACCGCTAATGCCGACGAGGCACATGATCAGGCTCCTGCACCCTCTCAGGCGACTGATTCTAACAAGAGTGGTTCTCAGCTTCCTTGGTGGTTGGTCATCCCGGCAGGGGGCGCGATCGCTGTTGGCACTTTTTGGGCTGGAGCTTCCTGGGCTGCACGTCGAACCGAGCGTCGGCTGCTGTCAGTAGGCAACATGGAGTACAACGCCCTTAGCTATGAAACAGAGCCTCATCTCAACAACTCCAAGCAGCCGATCGCGTCTCATTCTAGCTCTCGTCTTGGGGAGCATGACGAGCCTCAAGAACCGCGCTCTTAAACGAGTGATGAGTTTTGAATTAAAAAAGCTCCTTAACTCAAAAGTATATTTTTAGCTAATACTTAAAGATGCTGAGCGCTATTATCAAATGGGCGATCGCGAAACGCTGGCTGGTCATCCTCGGTACAATTGTTGTTACCTTTTGGATATTTCGCACGATCATCCAGATGCCACTGGATGTCTTCCCTAGCTTTGCCCCTCCCCAAGTTGAAATTCAAACCGAAGCCCCCGGACTTGCGCCAGAAGAATTGGAATCTCTGGTAACTTTACCGATTGAGAGTGCGATTAACGGGACACCAGGAGTGACAGCGGTACGCTCTTCTAGTGCTGCGGGGATTTCCGTTGTCAAAATCATTTTTAACTGGGGAACCGATATTTATCAAGCTCGGCAGCTAGTAACAGAGCGACTACAGCAAGCGGCAAGTAAGCTTCCTGAAGGGGTGGAAACGCCACAAATTTCTCCGATTAGCTCCCCTGTCGGCACTGTACTCCAATATGCCTTCACCTCCCAAACAACGTCCCTAATGGAAGTGCGGCGTATTGTTGATTGGCAAGTAACCAATCGTCTTTTGGCTGTTCCTGGCGTTAGTCAAGTGGTAGCGTATGGCGGCGATATCCGCCAGTATCAAGTATTAGTTGATCCAGAGAAACTAAAAGCCTTTAATGTCTCTCTAGAAGACGTTGTGGAAGCATCATCCGCTGCCAATGTTAATGCTCCGGGTGGCTATTTAATCACCCCTGACCGAGAAAAGCTAATCCGGGGTATTGGGCGGATTGAATCGATCGAAGACTTACAGCAATCGGTAATTACGGCTCGCGATGGTAAGCCTGTCAACATAGCAGATGTCGCTGACGTACAAATTGGTGCAGAACTCAAACGCGGCGATGGCAGCTTTAATGGTCAAAAGGCAATTATCGTGATGATTAATAAACAGCCTCTTGCCGATACTCCCACTGTCACCCGTGCGATTGAAGCGGCAATGGAAGAGGTGAGAGCAGGCTTACCTAAAGATATAAAAGTTACTGCTACATTTCGTCAGGAAAATTACATCGATTCTTCTATTGAGAATGTGAGGGAGGCTTTAGTTGAAGGCAGCATTATTGTTGCCCTTATCCTTATCCCCTTTTTGATGAATTGGCGAAACCTTGCTATTTGTCTAACGGCTCTTCCCTTGTCTTTGCTAATCGGAGTCCTACTCCTCAATTGGCTGGGACAAGGTTTGAATACGATGACTTTAGGAGGACTAGCAGTAGCCATTGGTTCAGCCGTTGATGATGCGATTGTAGACGCGGAGAATGTCTTCCGTTCTCTGAGGGAAAATAAATATTCTCCCAACCCCCGTCCCGTTTTGGATGTTGTATTTGAAGGTTGCCAAGAGGTACGCGACTCAGTGTTCGGAGCCACCATCATTACAATCGTTGTCTTCTCCCCAATTTTCGCTTTGACTGGCGTAGAAGGTAGCATTTTTATTCCAATGGGCTTGGGCTATATGGCGGCAGTTATCGCTTCTAGCGTGACGGCTTTAACAGTGACTCCGGCTTTATGCGCCATCTTACTACCTCACGGTCGTTTGCCAGAACGGGAACCTTGGGTAGCGAGATTTTTTAAGCGGCTTTATCATCCCCTTTTAACGTTTTCTCTGCGTTGTTCTGGAATTATCTTGAGCCTCGCCATTGCTAGTTTTGTGGCGGCAATTCTCATTGTTCCAACCTTGGGACGGGTGTTTTTACCAGAGTTTCAGGAGCAAACTTTGGTGAATACCGTGCTGCTATATCCTGGTGTATCTCTAGAAACGACCAATAGCGCTGGAGGAGCAATTCAAGAGGCACTTAAGGGTGATGCCAGATTTCCCTACGTGCAGTTGCGATCGGGACGTGCGCCAGGGGATGCTGATGCAGGGGGGGTCAATTTGGGGCATTTGGACATCGAGTTGAGCGAAGCCGGAATGGAAAACCGGGAGGAGACGATTGAGAAGCTACGGGAGGAATTTGCCAAATTACCAGGAGTAGCGCCTAATATTGGCGGTTTTATCTCTCACCGAATGGATGAAGTTTTGTCTGGGGTCAGAAGTGCGATCGCAGTTAAAATTTTCGGACCCGATTTAGAACAACTTCGCATCATTGGGCAACAAGTTAATGATGTGATGAAAACGGTTGAGGGAATCGTAGATTTACAACTCGAACCCCAAGTGCCAATTGAACAGATCCAAATCAAATTTGACCGAGCTGCTGCTTCTCGATATGGTCTTCAGGTCGGACAACTTTCTGAAATTATTGAAACAGCACTCAATGGGCGAGTCGTATCCCAAGTCTTAGAAAAGCAACAAACCTTCGACCTCGTGGTGTGGTTAAAGCCAGATGCTCGTCAAAATCTGGATACCATTCGCAATTTACTAGTTGATACTCCCAACAATCAAAAAATTCCTTTAGCCCAAGTTGCAATAATTGATAACGGCACGGGTCCGAATACCATCAACCGCGAGAATGTTTCCCGATTGATCGTTGTGGCGGCTAATGCGAAGGGGAGAGATTTGCGTTCTGTTGTGAATGAAATCCAAGACAAAGTTAAGCAACAAGTGCAAGTTCCAGCTGGTTACTATATCCAGTATGCGGGTCAATTTGAGGCACAAGAACGAGCCACCCAGAACATTTTAATTTCCAGTGCTATAGCCTTTGTCGTCATTACGGTAATCATGTACCTTTCTGTTAAATCCATCCCCTCTACCGCCGCAATCATGATTAATTTGCCTTTAGCTTTGGTAGGGGGAGTATTTTCGGTCGCTTTGACTGGAGGCATCGTTTCCATTGCCTCTCTAGTTGGCTTTATTACCTTGTTTGGGGTTGCCACCCGTAATGGACTGCTACTGGTGGACAACTACAATACTAAGTTTGCAGAAGGGATGCCCTTTAAAGAAGTTCTGATTTCTGGGTCGATGGAACGGCTCAACGCCATCCTGATGACGGCTTTCACCTCTGCACTGGGTTTAGCACCCCTGGTAGTAGAGGGTGGACCAGGGAAGGAAATTCTGCAACCACTTTCTATAGTGGTGCTGGGTGGGTTGTTTACTTCTACAGCATTAACGCTAATGGTATTACCAGCGTTGTACGTCAAATTTGGGAAATTCTTAGTGCCTAAACAAATACCACCAATTTCTGAAAACGGGAGGGTAGTCAAAGCCGTTGTTGAGAGGTGATTGTCTTGCCCTTATTTGTCAGGATTGATTTAGTAGGTTATGCGAAATCCTTGAATGACTAGCTTGACTCTCCACTTGACTAGAGAGTCTAGTATGGCTTTAGTTCGCTAAGAATCAATAAATTCACACAAGCACGGAGAGTAAAAGATGAGCCTGACTACACGAGCTAAGACAGTATTGAGTGGCGCGATCGCTTGTATGGCATTGCTAACGTTGACAGCGAGTCCAACGCTAGCAGACACTCACAATGAGACTGTGACACCTACTACAGCCTCCAGTACCAATGAGGCAAAGCCGACTCAAGAGCAGACGAGCCAAACAACAGCGCAAACGAACCAGACGCCACAGCAACCCAACCAAACGGGATGTAGCTGTTGCAAAAACATGATGAACAATATGCCAGGAATGATGAACAATATGCCGAGAATGATGGGTGGACAGAGCAATCAATCCAGATAGGACTTTCTCCTTGCTACCCCCTAGTGCGCGTAGATTCCCTTATGAGTTTTTAGCAGGGGGATAGGCTCGAATTACCAAACAGCGGCACCATCTCTGTTTTGAGTTAGTGCTGCTATTTTGTTATGGAAAAAGAAATTTGCAGTTGTTTAGTGTTAGGAACCAAAAGTATGAAATCTCTCAAGTTTATGTTGATTGCTCTAGGCAGTATCAGCCTGATTTTTCTGGGCGCTTGTGGTAACAACAACCAAGCCACAAACTCAGATAGTAGCCCAACAACTACCCAACCCGCTGAATCAACAGCACAACCAACTGATGCCGCTAACACTGAGTCCTCCAGTCATACAGCCAAACCCCTAGCAGGCGGTCAAGTTGTCGAGTCAGGCTCCTACCACTTAGAGTTTGTCCCTGTGAAAGAAGATAACGGAACTCATTTAGATTTTTATTTGCAAAAAGGCGACAATCACGAAGCAATCCCTAACGCCAAAGTAACAGCTCAAGTTCAGCTACCTGATGGGACTCAAAAGACCCTTCCCCTCACCTATGACGCTGAAGGACAACACTATGCAGCTTTGCTTCCCGGAAATGCATCGGGTCAGTATCAGGTAAAAGTCACTTCGGAGATTGATGGACAAAAAGTAGATGGTCGTTTTAGTTTTAGTCAGTGACTCCTGAGCAAAACGGTCAATAAACTATTGCTACCTTTGCTACCTACTTTTTCTAAGCTGTTAGTCTCTCAAAGGCGAGGATTCTAATGCATAAAATTCACTCTTTCGGACTCGCGCTCGGTTTTTTCTATTGACGTTGACGGATTGATTTTATGAGAGTTTTGCTAGTCGAAGATGAGCCAGATTTGGGTGCGGCTATCAAGCGAGTTCTGAATCAGAATAAGTATGTCGTTGACTGGGTTCTTGATGGCACAGAAGCTTGGAACTTTCTAAATGACCAAGCAACCCAGTATACGCTGGCGATCTTCGATTGGTTACTGCCAGGACTGTCAGGATTAGAGCTACTGCATAGACTGCGATCGCAGCATAGTCCTCTGCCAGTTTTGATGCTTACAGCCAAAGACCAAATGGAAGATAAGGTAGCAGGGCTAGATGCTGGCGCGGATGACTATCTGGTGAAACCGTTTGGGATGGCAGAACTGCTGGCACGCTTAAGGGCATTGCAAAGGCGATCGCCCCAGCTTCAACCCCAACAGTTGACGGTTGGCAACCTCACCTTAGATTACAGCACCCGCACTGTTTGTTTTCAAAACCCCTTAGCCGAGCAGCAGGTGATTCTCTTAACCACTAAGGAATTCCAACTGCTGGAGTACTTCATGAAGCACCCTAATCAGGTTGTTACCAGCGACCAGATTCGGAATCAGCTATGGGAAGTGAGTGCAGAACCGATTAGTAATGTGGTAGCGGCTCAAGTCCGTCTGTTGCGTCGCAAACTAGCTTCTAGTAACCGCCTTGATTTGATTGAAACGTTGCATGGTATTGGGTATCGCTTCAATCCAACTCATGAATCAAAATAAACTGTTTAACCGAACTCGCACTCGATTGGCTCTGTGGTATGCCGGAGTCATGGGGTTGATTTTGAGCCTGTCTGGATTCGGTGTTTACGAAGCGATCGCCCACGCTCATTGGGTAGCCGTAGACCGCGAGTTGGAGTCTGTAGCAGGAACGTTGCATGACAGTATTGAACTGAAATTGAAGCAACCCGGACGCTTGGAGCCAGTTGTCGAGCAGCTTTTACCAAATCTTTGCTTAGCCGGAGGCAACTGCATGAAAGAGCAGTTGAGTCCCGATCGCCATATTCTAAGCGCCGTTAACCAAGGTAACTACTATATCCGTTTCTTTGATACTTCAGGGCAGCTAATTGCCATAGCGGGTGTCCATCTACAGGGACTCCCTCAAGTGTTAAACAAGGAACGCTGGCAAACCCTAAACGATGGCAAAGGCAACGTTTATCATCAAATTTCTCTATCGCTACATACCCAAGACAATCGTGATTGGGGGTACTTTCAAGTGGGGCGGAGTCTCAAAGACTTCAACGACTACCTCAATAACGTCAAATGGATTTTGAAATTGGGATTACCAACGATATTGATTCTGGTAGGTGTCTCCAGTTGGTGGTTAGCCCTTTTAGCGATGCAACCCATTTACCAATCCTATAAGCAGATCCAACAGTTTACAGCGGATGCTGCCCACGAGTTGCGGACGCCTCTAGCCGCGACACAAGCGACGGTAGAATCAGTGCGTTCGGTGCCTCAGTTGGATGAAAAAGAGGTGCAGGACATCCTAGACACAATCGGGCGTCAGAATCGGCGACTGATTCAACTGGTTGCCGATTTGTTGCTCTTGGCGCGTTTGGAGCAACAAGCCTTGCCACGGCGACACCAGATGAGTTGTCTAAATGATCTTGTCAGCGATTTAGTCGAGGAATTTGCCGCGTTGGCACTCTCCAAATCAGTGACGCTGACTTCTTTGCTACGGATACATAATCCACTGAACGTTATCGGTGATGAGGAGCAGCTTTATCGCCTGGTTTCTAACTTAATTATTAATGCTATCCAATACAGCCCTGCTGGGGGTCAGGTAACAGTTGTCTTAGATCGCAGCGAACATCAGGCTCTGATTCATATTCAAGATACAGGCATTGGCATTGCACTTTCGGAGCAAACGCAGATTTTTGATCGCTTCTATCGAGTCAATAGCGATCGCTCTCGCCACACGGGTGGGTCAGGATTGGGACTTGCGATCGCCCAGGCGATCATGCATGCACACCAGGGCAGCCTACAAGTGCAGAGTGAATTGGGCAAAGGTAGCACGTTCACCATTCGATTACCCTTGGGAGTTACATCGCCTGAAAGCGATCGCTCTAGGTTTCAATTCAAACGGCTGTATCGCCACCTATCCAAAAAGAAGTTTGGATTCAAAAGGTAGAGCCAGCAGCTTACAAGGAAACTGATTTTTACCCCTAACGGTAGTTTTTTCGCACTCCTAATTAGGCGAATGGTAAGGAAGAAGTAAAAACCGTTGATTATATGTTCGACTACTCCACCACAACAGCCGCAATTGTTGAACAAGCTAAAACCCGTGAGGACGCACTACCAATCCGGAACGAAAAGTGCCGCTCGAATTTTTTTTTCCAACCCCACCCCACCCCTAAAGTTTTTCTATTCTTCCACGGGTTTACGGCTGGTCCCTATCAGTTTGAGCCATTAGGAGAAGCCTTATTTCAGTCAGGCTACAACGTCCTCGCTCCCTTACAACCCGGTCATGGAATAGCAGGAGATTGGGATGGTGATAATCCCCCGCCTCTTCCAGAAGATCCTCAAGTTTATTTGAAGTTTGTACAAGAGTGGTTCCAACAAGCGAAACTCTTAGGAGAACAGGTGATAATTGGAGGCTACTCTACGGGGGGTATCTTAGCCGCTTGGTTAGCCTTCAAATATCCCGATCAAATTTATCGAACCCTACTCTTTGCTCCCTACCTAAGTGGTAATAATCTGCTGGTAGATTGGCTTGTAGAAACTCTTCCGTTTTACTACGAGTGGCTCAACAAAGATAATCCAGGGAACTTTGGCTATAATGGCTTTCGCATTCCTGCTGCACGAATCTTTCTAGATATGGGACAGGAGATTCTTGAGCGAGCAAAACATACTCCTACCACCCCGATGTTGATTGTTTCCAGTGAAAAAGATGGAGCGACAAACCGTCATGAGCATCAGGAGTTGTTTGAATCCGTACTCAAGTATCAGGCAAAATCTTGGTATCACTGCTTTGATAAAGAGCTAGATATCCCGCATACGATGATGACTGAACCTGAGGGAAATCACTATCTTTATCAACTCATCAATCTAGCGAAAACTTATATCGAAAGCGAACTAACTTGGGCTGAGGTACAGGAAAAAGGCTTACCGATCTAATTCCCTACAAGAGGTTTTAGGAACTTGCAGCGCATACTCTGCCGGAACAATTTTTTTACCCCATCTTCTGGTGTAAACCTGCGTAAATTCTGCCCCCAAGAACAAAATCTGAGCGGAATAAAAAACCCAAGTCAGAATAATTACCAACGAGCCTGCTGCACCATAGGCAGAGGCAAAACTATTATGACCTAGATAAAATCCTAAAAGAGATTTGCCGATATTGAATAGCACTGCCGTAATTGCTGCACCCATCCAGACATCCTTCCAAGCAATCTTGGCATCCGGCAGAATTTTAAATATCATCGCAAACAACAGCGTGACAATGCTAAACGAAACAAGAGCATTGAGAATTTGCCACAAGTAGGTAAAACCAGGAATCAATCCCCTCAAATAATTGCCGAGAATCACAAGTAATGTGCTGACAACTAGCGACACAAGCAGTAAAAACGCAATCACTAGCACCATCGAAAATGATAGAAGGCGTTTACGAAGGAACTGCATGATGCCGTTTTCTGGCTTCGCTTGCACTTCCCAAATTTTATTGAGTGATTTTTGGAGTTGCGTGAAAATAACGCTTGCGCCGAAAAGGAGGACACCAATATTAATCAATGTGGGGATAGGGCCTTGACTTGGATCGAGTTGACTAGCATTTTCAATCGCTGTTTGGATAAACTGGGCAGCATCTGTGCCAATCACCTCCTGAATTTGCGTTACCAACTCACCTTTTGCCGCCTGTTCCCCAAATACTGCTCCTGCGATCGCAATTATGATAATCAACAACGGTGCTAGAGAAAATACCGTGTAATAGGCTAAAGCAGCTGCCATCAGCGAGGCTTGATCTTGCCTCCACTGAGACACCGTTACTTTCATCAGCCCCCAAATTTCTCCGATGCTCATCAACACAGGTTCCTGAGGTCACATTAGACTCAACCCTATATCATTTTCCCAATCACAAGCCCTTCACACTAGTCCCACAAGATATACTTTCGTTTGACAAGATGGCGCTGAATCGCACGGCGACATCAATCTGACAATAGCGATGCCTCAGCGTTCATCGAGTGTTCAACCGGATTTGAGCGTCATTCCTTCTCACTTATCGGACTGTTACAGTTAAGGTCAAATTGCTCATACCCCATACTTTAAAGAACTGGTCAAATAACACTTCACTGGCAGATCTCATATCCCCATCCGGGTCAATAATTCCACCCTGGAGCAATTGCCCTCCATCAGTTTGCAAATCCAATCGCAATTCGCCATCATCACCTTTGTGAAGAATCAGGCTACCTCTTGCCAGGACTTGCCCCGCACGACTACTAATTGCACACCGCATTCCTTGACTCCTACTTGAATCTGCGTGATTGCCTAGGCTAACACCTCACGAGAGCTAACGGCACAAGCGTTGGTGATTGTGCCAAAACTTATTCCAGACAATGATATCAACTGGTCACAGCGAGGAATCCCTATCCTTACCGCCTATGCCTTACCCATATTTCCTGGAATCCTGTCATGCGTCGCGGGGAAGGGCGAAGCATTTGGATAGCGAGTTCCTCATTTCTGCCCTCAAGTTATTGCCCAAATGCTTTGCCCCTACAGCATCTAGGGACTTATGGGAAAGCATAGAGCCTTAACGCAGGGTGGGGGTTACTCAAACGCTTGAAACAAGATGAGGCAAAACTGTGGAATGGCAATGGCTGAATTGGTTGTCCCTAAGTCAATCCCCAGGATATCTACCTCGTTCACCGCTTGCTCCTCAATTTGGGGTCTGGACGTTTGCTTTCCTGTACTTGGAAAAAGGTATAGATATAGTAGGGATGGAGCGCATCTTTTTCCATCGTCCGTTTTCTCATTCCTTGTGTTGTGATTATGGCAGTGAGTTTTCCAGGGATGAACCCTTATATGGAAAATCCTTCTTTGTGGTCAGAGGTTCACTCCTGGCTAATTGTTGAGCTGGCGCGATCACTAAATCCCTCATTAGTACCCAAATATCGAGCTGCTGTTGAGAAACGAGTTTACTTGGATGCTCTACTGGTTGGTATTCCAGATGCGTCTGTTTTCCAGCAAACGCCTGAGGCTGAACCAAGCTCTGTTGTGGCAACTGGGGTTTTAAGCAAGCCAATTCGAGTGACAGTACCCCTGACTGAAGAAATTACTGAACGCTATCTGGAGATTCGGGAAGTAAAGACTGGGCGAGTAGTAACGGTTGTAGAAGTCCTTTCACCCAAGAATAAGCGAGTCGGTGAAGGTCGAGACAAGTATCTGACTAAGCGACAAAAGGTTTTGAACAGTGCCACTCACTTGGTTGAAATCGATTTGCTGAGAATGGGGAACTTTATGCCAATGGCAGAAGCGATTCGCTCAGACTACCGCATTCTGGTCAGTCGGGCTAATCTCCGTCCCGAAGCTGAACTCTACCCGTTTAATGTGCGCGAATCGATTCCCCAATTCTTGTTTCCTTTGCAGCCACCAGACCAAGAACCTGTGGTGAATTTATCTGAGGTTTTGAGACAGGTTTACCAGGAAGCGGCTCTAGACCTGGCGATTGATTATTCTGTGCAACCTGTTCCGCCGTTAAACGATAGTGATTTCCAGTGGGTGCAGTCGTTGATGGAATTGTAGGACGGCAACAAGGAGTGCGATCGCACTTATCACGAAAGGTACACCCGGTAAAGCACTGACAGAGGAGATAGCTTTACGGGATTGAATGAGTTAGGTTAATTGATAGTATCGTCAAATTCCTCTATCCAGAGACAGACATGAATACATATACAGTAATTCTAGTAGGACCAAGAAGCTCTGGTAAGACAGTGTTTCTGGCAAGTATGTACAAGCGACTTTCCACCCCAGGAGTCAATTTCAAGTTCTACTTAGAAGCTGATGAGAGTAGTGTTTCTGACGGAAACAAAACCATTCATCAAGAACTCGTAGATAGATACAATAATCTTGCAGACCCCAAACAACCTTGGGAACCAGGAACAATAGATATTGAGAAGTGGAACTTCACTTGCAAAATTCAAAAACCAAATTTTCAAACTTATGAAGCCTGCCGATTCACCTATGTAGATTTTGCAGGTGGTGACTTGACACAAAGGCGAAATGAAGAGTTAGAGCAGGAAATTAAGAAAGCTTCCTGTATTCTAGTACTTCTTGATGGTCAAAAGATTTTATATCTGATGCGTAATCAAGACGAAGGAAATGAAATTTTTAGAGATCTAGGAAAAATACTACCAGTTGTCAATAAAAATGAAGACTTGAAGAATCCGATCCATTGTGTCATTAGTAAATGGGATCTTCTTGAGAAGGCAGAAATTTCCCTAGAAAAGGTACGTGATAAGTTATTGGAAGACGAATCCTTTTACAATTTTGTGTACAACAGGATAGAAGGAAATTCTTCAGTTCGTTTGATTCCAGTGAGTGCAGTAGGAAAAGAATTCGCTGAGTTACAACCGGATGGAAGCATGAATAAAATGGGAAAACCTCTCAAGCCATTTTTGATAGAAGCACCTCTTGCCTGTATTTTGCCGGACAAAGTTCAAGCTGTACTGACTCAAAAAATAGAAGAAAACAAAAATCTTTTTGAACAGAACAATCAAAGCATTGATGATTCAACAAAAATAGGCTTTTGGGATTCCGTATTAGACCTTTTTGGTGGAGGAGTTGAATTATTTCGCAAAGTTATAGCTGCAGACCTGCCCCCAGAATTTCGTTTTACCGATTCATTACTAAAGAAAATAAGCGAAGCTGCAAAAGCTGGGGCACAGCAAACGCGGGAACAAGAGGCTCAGCGGATAGCAGAACTTGAGCGTCAACGCGAGGTATCTCTCAAAGCCGTTCAAGATGAACACTCAGCTCTCAATTATGCAATTGAAAGTTTTCTAGAAATTCAAGCTCGGCTTGATAAAGCTTTTCCTGCTTCTATGATTACGATTAAGGATTTACCAGAAAGACTGACAGATGAAGACTCTTGGAATCATTGAAATTAACTACTTAATAAGTATGTGTTTTCTTTGATTGTAAGAATTAACTGCTAGTGCAGTGTAAGACAAAGAACATAGCCTGAGAATAAGTTTTTCAGGCTAATCTAAAAAAACAGTTCAACTGAATAATCTAAAACCTTTACACAAATACTTGTGGATTGCCAACATGGAAGAATTAAAGGCTTGGTCATTTCTAGTCAGCAGTAGCCAAAACCTTGAATTTACAACAATTGTAGCTCCCGACTTTATTTGTGATGCTCAAATTCCAGACTTACTTAAGAAGGCGGTAGCAAAGTACAGATATCCAACTGATTCAGGACAGGCAGTATATATAGAAATTCCTTACCGTGAGTTAGGAAATATTGTCTTGGTATTTCGTACTAGCTGGGCATCTACGAAGTATATCGGACGGGAGGAAGATGAAATTCTCAAAGATCCACAAAGACCTATTCCTTTTATAGAAGGTATGGTTTTGAAGGAATCAATAAGAGATGAAGTGGTAGCGGCTATAAATTTTGAGCAAATTCACGAGCAGTTAGTAAAACATTACAAAGATTTTTGGGAGTTGACTACTATTATGCCTGCAACTCCATCGAAGTCTTTTAATTTGCTGAAGGATAGTGAGCCTAGTAGGAATCTGATACTAAAAAGAGAGACTCCATTGACGATAGCACAATCAGGCATACAGTCTCGAAGCAAATCATGGCAGTGTTTACACACTATCCTGGATACCTCTAGTCAATCCGTTGGTGTTTGTTCAGTCGCTTTCAGTCCAGACGGGAAACAGATTGCTATTCGGTATTACGATCAAACAGTTAGGATATGGAGCCGGGATAAAGAGAAACTTGACACTGTTTGGTCTTCTTGGACTCCTAAGCATAGTGTTAGTTCAGTGGCTTTCAGCCCTGATGGACAGTTTATTGCAAGTGGCATGGTTAATTTATGGCGTTCAAATGTCATCAAGATGCGGAATCTACGGACGGATAAAGATGAGGAATTTTCTAGTAATGAACAGGGAGAGATTTCTACTGTAGTCTTCGCATTTCATCCCAGTGATGGTAAGTTTATTGTTAGTGGTAGCCATGACAAAACTATAAAACTTTGGGTAATTTCTACAAGACAAATACAACATACTTTCCCAGGAGGCTTAGATCGGGTTAACTCGATTGCTATTAGTCCCGATATAAAGATTCTAGTCAGTGGAGATGAAAAGGGAATTATCAATCTCTGGGACTTTGAAAAGGGTTCAAAAATTATGACAATAGAAGCCCACAAAAAAGCCGTAAATTCAGTTGTATTCAGCCCTAAGTGTAAGATATTTGCTAGTAGTAGTGAAGATGGTAAAATAAATATTTGGGATAGAGGAACTGGAGAAAAAGTTGGTAGTATAGAAGTGCATTGTCCTGTTAATTCAATCACTTTCAGTCCTGATAGTTCAATCCTTGCTAGTAGTAATTCAAATAAAGGAATAACAATTTGGAATGTAGAAACTGAGCAGCAAATTTGCACTTTGGATGAGCATGAAGAAAAAGTTACTTCAGTTGCCTTTAGTCCAGATGGTCGGCTTCTAGTAAGTGGTAGTAAAGATGGAACTGTTAAGGTGTGGTGCAGAACTTGAGGAACAGGGAGATTGCATCATTTGAAAGAAAAGCATAAATTCTACTTCTATTCCTAAGAGCCTGTCTTGCGGTCAGGAAGTCCTCAAGACCGTAGAGTTTCCGAATGCCTGACTTATACCCAAGTTTCACGGGCAAGACATCCTACCGCTTGACTTTATTTTTTAAAAACTCCTAATAGCTGTAGCAACTCAAGCTGCACGGCGTTCCTATCCACAAGTTAGTCCCGCCAGAGTCACCCGTACTAATTGCTGCACCTCTCAAATGTAGTCTGTTGCCATTCCCGTCTATCCTGCCCATGAAAGAGATCTCTGGAAGCGATCGCGATGCTATTGGTACGCACGCTCGTTTCCAGAGATAGGATTTCGGCTGGAGAAATTGTTCAACCGTTTTTTAAATTGTTTAACCGTTTTCCAAATTGTCCAACTTTATTATTCCTCCACAAATATCTACAATAGTACAAATGTACTATTCAACCGTAACAGACTTAGCGAGGTTGCGAGGCTGATCAACGTCCAAACCGCGCCGTGCAGCAATGTGATACGCCAACAACTGCAAGGGAATCACCGTCAGAATGGGTGAGAGCAACTCTTCCACTGCTGGCACTGGCAACAAATTGTCAAACGTCTCCGCCGCATCTGGATCATTTATCGGCGTTACCCCAATCAGACGAGCATCACGCGCTTTCGCTTCCTGGGCATTTGAGAGGACTTTCTCATAGACATTACCCGGCATTGCGATCGCAACTACTGGCACCTTAGCATCCAATAATGCGATCGGCCCGTGCTTCATCTCACCAGCAGGGTAACCTTCAGCGTGAATATAGCTAATTTCCTTGAGTTTAAGGGCACCTTCCAATGCGATCGGGAAGTTTATCCCACGTCCCAAAAAGATAAAGTCTTTAGTCTCGGCAAACTCATGCGCTAACTCTTCGATATAGCGCTCTTGGCTTTCTAAAATCAGTTCAATCTGCGCGGGCAACTGCCGTAAGCCAACCAAAATTTCCTTGATGCGCGATGCGGGCAAGGTTTGCCGTTGCCATGCCAAATCTAAAGCAAGGCAGTAAAACGCAACTAGCTGGTTAACAAACGTTTTCGTTGCCGCAACACCAATTTCAATCCCTGCGTGTGTCTCAATAATATGAGGTACCAGCGTCCCAAGGGAACTCTCTAGACGATTCGTAATCCCCAGGAGTCGTGGCTGATAGGGAGCTAGCAACTCTGCTCTACGCTTTTGTTCCATCTCCAACGCAGCCAGAGTATCAGCCGTTTCCCCCGACTGTGTAACTCCAATTGTTAGGGTGTTGGGAGTGAGTGGTGATGGTGCGTAGCGAAACTCTGAGGCATACTGCACCATTGTGGGAATCCCGGCTAGCTGTTCGAGCAGGTACTTACCGACTAAGCTAGCGTGCCAACTGGTACCACAGGCGAGAATTTGAATTCGTTCTAAGTTCTCATAGAGTGATGCTGGGATGCCTAGCTGAATCGGTGGCTGGAATGCCTGTGGCGGTGTACCATCATCTGTTTCCAAGCTCCAATCATTGTTGAGATAAGCCTCCAGACAGGTTCGCACGACTCCAGGCTGCTCGTAAATTTCCTTGAGCATGAAGTGTCGGAATCCCTGCTTTTCAACGAGAACAGGATTCCAGTTGAGGGTACGAGGCGTTTTTTTTAGGCGATCGCCTTCTAGGTTATAGACTTCAATCCCCATCGGCATCAGCCGCGCCAGTTCCCCATTCTCCAGAGGCAAAACAGCGCGAGTGTAAGGCACAATTGCCGGGGTATCTGAGGCGCAGAAAAATTCACCTTGACCAAATCCGACAACTAATGGTGCTTGTTGCCGCGCGCCAATTAATTCATCCGGGTAATCCACAGAAATCACTGCGATCGCAAAAGCTCCCTGCAACTGATTTACCGTCTGCCGCACGGCTTCTAAGAGGGGGCTAGAGTTTTGAGAGGAGGTTGAGGCGTTAGCGAGATGTTCCGCGATCAAATTAGCAATCACTTCAGTATCAGTATCCGAGCGGAACTCATACCCCTGCTGTTTTAAACCCTCACGCAACTCCCGGTAGTTCTCAACAATCCCGTTATGCACCACCGCAATTCGCCCTGCGCTATCTGTATGCGGGTGAGCGTTGTATTCTTCTGGCTTGCCGTGAGTTGCCCAGCGAGTATGTCCAATGCCAAGTCGCGCTGGATTTTCCAGGCTCTCTAGCTTTTCACGCAAGTTGTGAAGTTTTCCCTTCGCTCGAACGCGGTGCAGTTCTCCTTCCCAAACCGTCGCGATTCCGGCAGAGTCATAACCTCGATACTCTAGTTTCTCCAACCCCGCCATCAAGATATCTGTAGCCGCTTGGGTGCCAATATAACCAACGATTCCACACATTTACAACATCACTCCTCGCTTCGCACCATGTTTTACAACCTACTTGGCTCTTGATAACACGTCAAGGCAAGAGGGAAGGAGTAGAGACTCCTCCAGAGACGAAAAGGTTGCAGTGTCTACGACTAGAGCAAATCTTTATAGAGCAAAAACTTTTTCCTATTTTTTCGATTGTCAACCCAATCCCCAATCCCCTTCACCAGAGGAATGACACTAAGACAAAAAAAAGAGGAGGCACAGGGGCTTCCTCAATGAAATCAAAATCTAAACGCATCTTATCGACGCTTGCTATAGCAGCACCATAACCGCAAAGACTGAGAAGTCTTGACGGAATGGTTAGTATGCTAAACCCATACTGCGGGTAGTTTCAGCATTACTGAGGTATACCCGAATGCTCAGAAAGTCAGTAGGACAAGCCGTTTCGCACCGCTTGCAACCTACACAGTCTTCTGTGCGAGGTGATGAAGCAATTTGACCTGCTTTACAGCCATCCCAGGGAACCATCTCCAGGACGTCTGTGGGGCAAGCCCGAACGCACTGGGTGCAACCAATGCAGGTATCGTAAATTTTGACGCTATGAGACATTTAATAACGGCTCCAAACGAGAGTTCTCCACTCAATAAGCGAGACTCAGGATCAAGGGCTAGTTTACCGCAGCGCTTTCATCCCCTGAGACATGAGGTTACAGAACTTCAAACTCTTTAATGAACAGGAGGGGTTGGGTGATGAGGGGGTGGGTGATGGGGAGGTGAGGAGTTGGGGTGATGGGGAAAGCATACTCATACTTTTAATTAGATTGAACTGGGTATTAGGAGAAAGTAGAAACCTTATCCCTTCAATGCTCTTTTCTTGACAGGTAGGTTTTGCTTCAAGTAAACAGGACATCACTCAATAAGTTTGGTTAATCCTACAAAACAGATGCGGTTTCCCTCACTGACTCTAGGCTTTAGACTCGGCATTATAGAAGAGTGTGAAGTGAAGGTTGATGCACAAGAGCAAGAGAGGAAATTCAGCTATGGTACTGATTCGTTGGCAACCGTTCCAAGAAATGGAAACCTTACGCCGTCAAATGGATCAAATGTTTGATGAAATGATTGGAGTTAATCACGACACGTTTAGAACTTGGCAGCCTGCAATCGAAGTTCAAGATGCGGAAGATAGCGTAATCTTACGGGCAGAAATTCCTGGCGTTGAAGGCAAGGATTTGGATGTTCGGGTAACTCGTGAAGCAGTTGCAATCACTGGTGAGCATCGCTATGAGAAGAAAGCTGAAGAAAAAGGCTTCTTCCGCTCTGAGTTCCGCTACGGTAAGTTTCAGCGTGTGATTCCTCTATCTGTTGCCGTTCAAAATGATCAAGTCAAAGCTGACTTCAAGAATGGCATTTTGACGCTGACACTGCCTAAGGTAGAAGCGGCTAAAAATCGTGTAGTTAAGCTCAATCTAGCCCAGCAGCCTGCTGCGGCAATTGAAGCTTCTGGCGAGCAGCAAGCTAACACTGAAACTAACGATGTTTGGGAGTCCCAACCGACTGAGCCTGCTGCTGTATAAGACTAATTAAGCTGAATAATTGCTGTGCGTGACAGCTTGGTTTAACGACTTACCGTTGAGATAAACTCAGCGGTTATTTTTTATCTTTAAGAATATGTAGAAGAGTGGCTAGTACAGCGGGGGAGAAAGTTTTTCACCTGTCCTAATTACTCACAAAACCTCTTGCCCCTTTTGTAACTAGTGAGTGATTGCTGCAATTTGCGATCGCACACAGTCTTTTTCCTGTTGAACTAAGATGGTATCGCCGAGTGAGGACAAACCCATGTCAAGGTTCAAGAAGCTTTTAGCCAAGGTTGGAATCGGTGCAGCAACCGTAGATGCTCGTCTGTTCGATGATGTACTCGTTCCCGGTGAGATGCTCAATGGTGAAGTCCATATTGCAGGTGGGGATGTTGAGCAAGAGATTGACGATATCTACCTGTACATTGCTACGACATACAAACGGGAAGTTGACGATCGCACAGTGACTGAGGAGTGCATATTGGTCAAATATCGCCTCTCGGAACGCTTCAACCTACAGCCAAGAGAAGCCAAGGTTATCCCCTTTTCTTTCCCTCTTCCCGATGAAACACCTCTGACGATGCGAGAGCAACCTGTTTATCTGCGGACTGGGTTGGATATTTCTACTGCGATTGACCCAAAAGACACGGATTACATCCAGGTGCGTCCTCATCCTTTGATGCAGCAAGTCTTAAATGCGATCGAGAACCTTGGCTTTCAACTCAATAAAGTTGATTGTGAATACAACCCGCATTTCGGGAGTCACTACCCCTTTGTTCAAGAGTTTGAGTTTCGACCTTTTGGCAATTACCGGGGACGTTTGGATGAGTTGGAAGTCGTTTTCGCACTTCAGTCCAATCAGTTGGAAGTTTTCTTAGAAATAGATAAACGGGCGCGTGGCTTTGGTGGATTCTTAGCTGAAGCCTTCGATGTGGATGAACGCTATGTTCGCTTTCAAGTAACGCAAGATTACCTGAACTATCCGTTAGAATTGGAAGCCAGGATTGATGACATTATCCAAAGCCATCTACACTAGGGCATTTCGGTAAAAGATTTATCAATCTCATCCAGGAGTCTGACATTCACAAATTATTCACAGCTTCTGGCTAACTTAGTAAGTAATCAGGATTAAGCCTGAGTCGTAGCGTTAAGTTAAAACTTTATCTGTAAACCGCTAGCCAGCAATCTCGAAAACTGTTGACTAGCTTATGACTTACTAAAACCCAGACCAATATTGGTCTGGGTTTATTATTTGTACTTCCTCATCCCAGGTGGTTTCCTAAACTTTATCCACTAACGCATAGACATCCCGTCCACGACCTGTAGTAAACCGCAGGGAATGCGCTAAATCTTTGCTATTCTGGGTAACGAAGATGACAAGAGCGAGTAAAGCAATACCCGTAGAGAGTGAAAAGATGCCTTGGTAGCCCAACTGTTGTGCAAACGTACCGAGAACTGGCCCTGCGATCGCAATTCCGACATCAAAACCACCAATACACACAGAAAAAATTCGTCCGCGTTCATGAGCGTAAGAGCGATCGGAAAGTAAAGCAATCATCATCGGAATCAACGTTCCACCGCCAGCCCCCTCTAAAAGACCTGCCAACAAAAAGTAAACAGCACTCTGGGCTTGGGAAAGTAACAACATCCCTAAGCCATAGCAGACCAGACTCCCAGTGATAAACAGCCCTCGACCATAACGGTCAGATGCACGACCCGTAACCAAGCGAATCCCAAAACTCGACATCGCCGCAGCCGTGTAAAACCAGCCAGCATTCAAATCCACCTGCGATTCTCTGATATACAGTGCCACAAACGTCGCTACTGACCCAAAGACCAATCCTGTTAGCAGCAAAACCAATGACGGAATCCGGAAAGCGGGTTTAGCCAGCAACAGCCAAAATTTATCGTTCTCTGGCTGAACTGAGACTTTGTCTGAATCGCTGTTTAAGTTACGAGTAACACGAGGTTCTTTCACCTGAGATGCAAAAAAGAACCCTAAGAGTCCCAGTCCAGAGGCAAGCAGAAACAACGGTATATAGCCAGATTGTTCTTGAAGAAAGCCACCCATTGCAGGCCCAATCGCAATCCCAATCGGATTCGTTAAACTCATGTAGCCAATCAACTCACCTCGCTTCTCGGCTGGTGATAAATCGACAATCAAAGCACTGTTACCAGTGGTATAAGCCGCAATACTAATGCCGTGGAACGCCCGAATTAGCAGAAGTAAGGGAATTGAGTTGACAAAAAGATAACCCAAGGGAGCGATCGCAACCACTCCCATGCCAATCAGAACTACTAGTTTACGACTGCGTTGGTCTGCAAGCTTTCCTAGCCGCGCACGACACAGTAGCAGTCCTACCGCAAAAGCCCCCATAACAACGCCAACCTGTTGCGTTGTACCGCCCACATCTTCCACATAGAGCGGTAGGGTTGGCAATAAAGAACCTAAACTAGCCCAGAATAATAGACCCGCCGCAAACAAAGCCAATAGGTTCTTGCGTTGTTGCGGCTCTAGCGAACGAAAAACTTTCACTCTATCGCTGCATTCTTGCCACACTCAAGGCAAGTTTCCTCTCTCTTTACCATTCTTAACACCAGGCTCAATGACTTGCCTCACCCGATAGATTGGTCTTCCTTGAGATTCGTGATAGGTTCGCATCATTAATTCTGCCAGCAACCCAAAGCTGAACAACTGGACACCTGCTAGCAACAGCACGACAGTCAAAATCAATAAGGGACGATTACCAATCGACTCTCCTAGTGCCAGTTTGACAAAGGTGAGATAACTTCCCAACAATAGCCCTAGAAGCATTGAGAGCAAGCCAAATAAACCAAAAACGTGCATCGGACGGGTTAGGAACTTCTTCATAAACCAGATGGTTAATAAGTCCATCAACACCCGAAATGTCCTTGCTAATCCATATTTGCTGCGCCCAAAGCGACGTGCATGGTGACGCACTGGTAACTCAGTAATCCTTGCCCCCTCAATAAACGCCAATGCCGGAAGGAAGCGGTGTAACTCCCCGTAGAGGTTCATATCTGCTAAGAGTTCTGAACGATAAGCTTTGAGAGAACAGCCGTAGTCATGAATTTTGACACCCGTAACTCGTCCGATAATCCAGTTGGCAATTTTTGAAGGAAGCAATCGGGTTAATGCCGCATCCTGGCGATGCAAGCGCCAACCACTCACGAGGTCGTAACCTTCTTCCAGCTTGGCTAATAATAGGGGAATGTCGGCTGGATCATTTTGCAAGTCACTATCCAAAGAGACGATCGCACGACCATGTGCATGTTTAAATCCTGCTGCCATGGCGGCGGTTTGACCATAGTTACGACGCAGTAAGACAGCACGGATGTCGCTGCGAGTTTCTGCTAGTTCCTTGAGCAGTTGTACCGAACCGTCTGTTGAGCCATCATCTACACAGATAATTTCGTAACTCAACTCTTGGGCAAGCATTGTGGTTGCGATCGCGTCTATCAAGTGAGGCAAACTCTCTACCTCGTTATAGACTGGCACCACAACAGACACATCAGGGATACTCGCAGGGGCAGCAGTATCCTCGCTTAATAACCTTTGAGAAATTAACATATTTACCTCACACCCACAAAGAAAAATTTCTAGATTTTGGATTGAAGTTCAGGAGTTGCAGGAGTTCTCCTGAACTCCTTGTAGAAACACCCAGCCTCTGTCCGGGGTGCGGGCATTCTGAACTTCTGTATTCTGAACTTTTTTCATGCAGTTATTTATCCATCGGAAAGTTTGATGGCTGATAACTTTCTACCACTCGTCCGCAAGAGTACAACTGCCGATAATACGCTTGAGTAATTGCATCTCCCTGTTCCGATAGGGGGTCAATCGCAATTCCATTTCGACCATTATCTTTGCCAGAACTATGGATATAACGTCCGTCTCCTACATAAAGTGCGACATGATTTACTTTCTCATGAGTTCCAAAAAAGATTAGATCTCCGGGTAAAAGTTCCTCAATAGCGATCGCATGAGTAAATGCTTCCTGCTGGTAGGAGTCTCTGGGTAACCAAATCCCCGATGCTCTAAACGCCGCTTGCATTAGTCCGGAACAATCATAGTTGGGTCCAACAGTACCTCCCCAGAGATAATAGTTGGGTTGTTTCATCGCCTCTAGGGTGAAGGCAATAACTTGAGGCAGACGATTTTGAATTTCGAGTCGTGAAAGTGCGATCGCCTGATAGGGTGTATCAACAGGTTCTAGATAGTCAAAATCTTCTAGTGGCAACCAACCTGGATAGTCATCCTCACACAGGCGAACCTCAAGGACGTTCTCATCAGTTTGTGACAATACCCTCAAATAACGCCCTGCAGCGGCTTGAGTTGCCAGACTCCTAGAAGTGGGAGAATCATAGAGATTCAGAGGCGCTTTGCAGCGGTACTCGTTGAATTGTTGACTTGGGATTTGGGTTTTTGGATAGGACGGCATTCTTTAAAGCCGATAGCTAAAAATGACTTTTTTTCGGAAAGACGAACAATTAGAAAAGCTAGGATTAGAAATCCTGGAAGCCACCTGGGCGGAATTTCCTGGACTTGCTCGCAATCAAATTGCTCTCACCTGGATAGTCTACGATCCACCTGTCCCCGTGAATACTGGTGGCGCACTTTCGGCAGAAGAATTTTGGAAGCATCAAGTCCGGGGCTTTAGCTATCGCGGTGTAGAGCGGATTTACCCTGCCAGTGTTGTGAAACTGTTCTACCTCGTTGCGATCGAGGAGTGGCTGGAAACGTCGATGACTCCCCCCTCCACTGAGTTGGACAGAGCCATACGGGATATGATTGTCGATTCTAGTAATGATGCCACAGGTTTGGTTGTCGATATTTTAAGTGGCACGACCAGTGGCCCAGAATTATCATCTGGACCCTTTGAAACCTGGAAGTTTCAGCGCAATATTGTCAATCGTTACTTTCAATCCTTGGGTTGGCAAGAGTTGGAAACTATCAACATTAATCAAAAAACCTGGGGGGATGGCCCTTATGGTCGGGAACGGGTGTTTTTGGGAGAGTTGATGGAGAACCGTAATATGCTGACGACAAATGCTACCGCACGGTTGTTACACAGCATTGTTGGCGGTGTGGCGGTGTCATCAACGCGATCGCAAGCGATGATGGCGTTAATGAAACGAAGTTTAGAACCTGCTAACTTGGCACAGGGTGAGGAAAATCAGGTTACAGGTTTCTTCGGTGCTGGGTTGCCCCAAGAGGCGCAGTTGTGGTCAAAGGCAGGTTGGACGAGTCAGGTTCGCCATGATGCCGCCTATATTGAGCTACCACACGTACCACCCTATCTTTTAGTCGTGTTTACGGAAGGCAAAGCTCACAGCAAAAACCAAGCCCTTTTCCCCTTTGTTTCTGCACAGGTTGTCGCCGCGATGAATCACTTAATGAAGTGAGGGTTACTTGACATATCGCTGGGATGGGTATCTTGCCTGTCCCAGTGTTTCTAGGACAGACAAAAAGCTCAGTCTCAGTCTACAAGAGTAAGCCTTGTGGTTATGTGATCGCATTGAGAGTCGGGTAAGGTTTCAAACTTTATCTTGCGGTGTATACAAAAATCCTCCAATTGGGAGAGGCTTTTAAAATCTAAAATCTTCCTGCAAAGGTAGCAATAATTCCTTAGAATCTTTTAAATTAACCTCAGGATTTTAGTTGCTTAAGCTCGAAAATCCGAGAAAATGAGCTGATAGATTTGGCTTTTTCGATTTTTAATGTGATTTCTGAGGGGTGACCGTAAAGATGAATTTTTTTAGACAAGTTTCCTTCCTTCTTGGCTTTGTTGCTTTGACGGTTCTTAGCAGTGCGATCTCCGCTAATGCGGAAACGGTGATCAATGGTTCACAGTCATTGGAAGCCGATACCACATTGATTGAGGAGGTTGAGTCTGCTGCGATCGCTATTTCGCCCATTAACTCACTTCCCATAGACTCAACTTCATCTCAGGAAAGCTTAGAAGCAACGGCTGCACTGACTGAGGATGTTGAGTCTACCGAGACAGCCACCTCGACTGTCAAGCCACAACTTGCAAGTAATCCTTCTGTTACAGAAATTCCAGAAGGTACAACTCAACAGCATCATTTGCAACCAGCCAATGATGCTGCCATTAAACAGAATCAAGCTGATTCCCAGGAACAACCACTAGATGTAGCGCTAAACGACGAGCAAGGTTCTGCTAGTTCGGCGGATCGTGCAATCGAAGCACCGACACCAGGAACCGTAGAAACCTCTGCGGATCTTCTGTCAGCACAACCAGAGTTTGCACCTGTGCCAGAAGCGTCTTCTGATGCAGCAGCTAGCGAAGCCGATACCACAGTGGCTCAAACTGAGATTGATCCCGGTCGTCCTACCCGTGGTGGTGCTAGCTATGTCGGGATTGGTGGCAATATTGGCATTGACGGTGATACGGCTCTAGGTCGGGGTAGCTTTGTGATCAATGGCAAGATTGGTCTGACTCGAACCCTCTCCTTCCGCCCAGCGGCTATTATCGGAGACGATACCGTTTTCCTCTTCCCGCTGACTTACGACTTTAGGATTCAGTCAACTGACCCGTTTGAACCCGTGCGGTTTGCACCGTTTGTAGGCGGTGGACTCGCTCTTTCTACGGATGAGGATGACAACCTAGGTTTCTTGGTCACTGGTGGTGTTGATTTCCCCTTATCACCCCAATTTGTCGCCAATGCTAGCCTCAATATTGGTTTTCTTGAAGATACAACCGACTTCGGGCTTATGGTAGGCATCGGTTATACCTTCGTTAGCTTCTAAAGATAGACCAACATTCACACTCAGCGAGTTACTTTGACAATTAGCCTCCTAGACTGATACTTCGGTTTAGGGGGCTGATGTTTTTCTGTATTTTCTGTATTCCGCTTTCGGATGTAGTCAAGCGTAGAACTGGCAACTAGCCGCTTTCAGTCACAATAGAAAAGCTTGCAACAGCAATTACAAGAGCGGGGGACGAGCGATGTATATATTGATTGGCGGCGCAGGACTAGTCGGGCTGAACTTGGCTAAAGAACTAATGGACTTGGGGCATACAATCGCCGTTATTGAAATTGACCCTGCTGCCTGCCGATATGCACGCGAACAGGTAGGGGTGATGGTGTTTGAAGGCACTGCAGTAAATATCCAATTGCTGCAGGAAGCCGGAATTCGTAAGGCAGATGCACTTGTTGCTGCTCTCCGGGATGATGCGCTAAACCTAGCAATGATTACCCTTGCCAAGCACTATGGCGTACCCCAGATTGTCACACGGATGCGTAACCGCGATTTTGCCGAACCCTATCGTCTTGCTGGAGCGCATCATGTAATCAGCACCATTGACCTACCTGTGAATACAATGGTGACGGCAATTGAATATCCCCAAGTCGAGTCGATGATGCACTTCGAGCAGGGACAGGTCGAAGTCTTCAAGTTGGCAATTCCCGCAGATTCCCATGTTGCTGGTTGTAGCCTTGGCCTCATTGCTAAGGATTCCCGTTTTCCAGTGGGTTCTTTGATTATTGGCTATCAACCCCATCCCTCTGCCGACCTAGTGATTCCCAATGGCAATACGATGCTGGAGGCAGGGTCAACCATTCTAGTCGTGACTAAATCTGAACTCTTGCATCAGGTGGTTGATTATTTGGATCTACGTTCTAATCATCCTCCAGCTTCAGAAGTTGCTCATTAAGGGTTTTAATTCGCTCTTTTACCACTTCCTCTGAGAGGATACGTCGGCGCAGCGCGTCATTGAGTGCCCCTTTTTCTGCCAAGAGTAATTGCCGACGGATTGCATCTAGTTTAGTGCGATCGCTAACATTCAAAGGCGATCGCTCTGGACGTTGGTTATGGATATCCCGCAACGTTCTCTCAGACGCGGCGACTTTTACCTGATAAGCTGCACGCATCTCTTCATAGATGGCTTTAGGTAAAACTCCTGATTTTAGAAGATTTTCTAATTCATCCTGAGCCGCTTTCGCTGTCATCAGTTGGGCTTGTAACTCCTCAATCTGCTGACGAGATTCTGAGTGATGAGATAGCTTTAAACGTCGCAAAAACCAGGGCAGACTTAACCCTTGTCCTACTAGAGATAACAGGACAATACCAAGCACGATCGCAATCAACTTTTCTCGTTGCGGTAACGATGTTGGTAAGCTCAAAACTAGCGCTGTCGAGAGTGAGCCTTTAATGTTCCCTAAAAACAGGACGTGTCGCCAGCGCATAGGAATCGGTTTGTCAATAAACCGAACTAAGGATAAGAGTGGATAAACGGTCAATGCACGCCCCACTTGATAGGCAATCAGTGCTAAGAGAACAGCGGGTAAAGTTTGCCAGAGGGTGATGAGATTAATCTCTAAACCAATCAGTAAAAAGATAAATGTATTGACTCCAAATCCCGCAAATTCCCAGAAGCTAAACAAGGTTACTTGAGTCGAAGCAGAGGTGCTTTGGGAAACGCCAAGGTTGCCGACAATCAATCCTGCTACAACAACGGCAACCACACCGGATACATGAAAAAACTCACCCGTTTGGAAGGCTCCCAAGGCAACAGCAACGGTAAGTAGAATCACACTTAAGGGGTCATCTGTTTGGCTGAATAAACCAACACTCAGGTAGCCCAAGGCTAATCCAACTAATACTCCTCCAATGATGACAAATAAAAATTCCTGTACTGCATCTAGAGGCGATAAGGAACCTGTAGAATATACGGTCAAAATTAGGCTAAATAAAACCAGAGCAACATCATCATTAAGTAAGCTTTCACCCTCAACCAAGGTAACCAGTCGGTGAGGCACAGATACTTCTTTAAAAACAGCAATCACCAAGGCTGTATCCGTAATCGACAGAATTACAGCGACTAGCAATGCCGGCACCCAAGCTAAACCCAGTTCTAGTTTGAGCAAAACTGAAGTGATACCAGTACAAAGTAAAACCCCTGGTCCTGCAAGGATGGCAATCGGTTTAATCGTACTCCGTAGACGACTAATGTCTGTGTTGATTGCCGATTCAAACAGTAGGATGGGCAAAAAGAGATTGAAAATTAAAGCAGAGTTTAGAGCAATACGATTCGGCAACAGCTCAGTGATCGCTAGACCTGCTAGTACTAAACCTGTAATGTAGGGAATTCGTAATCGTCGCGAGATCAGAGCAACCCCTGTAGCGACTAACAACAAGATGATGAGAACGATGATTACTTCGGAAAGATTACCCTGATTCTCACTGCCTGCGACGGGAATTGCTAAGAGCGATCGCTCACTTAGCCACTGCATAAGGCGTACTCACTCAATTTGTTGGTAGTTTAAACTCCAGTTAAACATCATTACATGCAAAGCGAAGTAAGAGCGAGGTTCAGGGTTGGCAATGCCTTCTATCGTCCCCTTAGCCAAGTGGCGAGAGATTTAGGCGTTTTATCCGCTGCAATTTACCCCTGTGATACGGGTTACTTGAGAGTGTTGGATGCAATGAGTGGTTGTGGTGTGCGCTCTTTGCGCTATTGGTTAGAGAGTCGCGCCGATTGGGTTTGGGCGAATGAGGGGAACCCAGAACTTAGTACCGTATTGCACCAAAATTTAGAAGAAGCGATCGCATCAGGTTGCTGTCAGGTGACTCATCTTGATGCAAACCGAGTATTTTTTGAGTGCTACAACCACAAAGACTACTACGATTTTGTCGATGTCGATTGCTTCGGTTCTCCAGCACCGTATCTGAACACCAGCCTCTGGGCAACGAAAATCGGTGGCTTACTTTACCTCACTAGCACGGATGGGCGCACCGCAACAGGTCACGCCCCCCAGAGCAGTTTGAGTACCTATGGTGCTTATGCACGAAACCATCCTGCTGCTCATGAGCAAGGATTGCGCCTGTTGATTGGGAGTGTGCAACAACAAGCGGCGGCAAAGGGACTAGGCGTTGAGCCAATTTTTTCACTGCAAGTCGGTCAAACCTATCGGGTAATGCTGCGTTTGGTGGGAACTCAAGCATTGACGGCAGAAAATTACGGGTTCTTAGGCTACTGTCACCATTGCGGTGACTATCAAACTGTGTCTTGGCGCAAGCTAGGACGGGTTGTTTGCCCTCATGACTCTCATCCCCTAACTTTAAGTGGTCCAATGTGGTTAGGAGTATTGCATGAACAACTCTATCTCAGGCGTATGGAACTACTAGCAAAGGAGTGGAACTGGCTCAAGCGAGTACAGTTGCTTCAAACTATGAAATCTGAGGCAGATTTACCACCTTATTTCTACACTCTCTCGGAAATTGGACATCGAGGTCGGATGGATATTCCAAAGCGATCGCATTTAATTCAAGCCTTGCAAGCGCAAGGTTATCGCGCCAGTCCAACTCATATCAATGCCCAAGCGATTAAAACAGATGCCTCACTACTCACCTGTATTGCTGTTGCCCGGTAAAGTTTTTAGACCAAAGCTAAGATATTAAGTAAGGTAAAGACAAAGACGTTCATTAAAAATATAGGGTCAGAAGTAATGGTGCTATTTGGATTTGGCAAGAAACTAACCCTACCCTCTCCTGAGGAAGCATTGCCGGGACGCGCAGAACCCATGCCAGTGCCCGCTCGTCACTATGTAAACGGAAATCCGCTCAAACCTCCCTATCCTGCTGGGCTAGAGATGGCGATGTTCGGACTGGGCTGTTTTTGGGGAGCTGAACGGCTATTCTGGAAGCTTGAGGGAGTATTTACGACAGCCGTAGGGTATGCGGCTGGAATAACCAAAAATCCCACTTATAATGAGGTCTGTTCCGGTAAAACGGGTCACAATGAAGTGGTGCGTGTGGTGTTTGACCCAAGCGTTATTAGTTACGAAGCACTCTTGAAAGTTTTCTGGGAAAGCCATGATCCGACGCAAGGGATGCGTCAGGGTAATGACATGGGTACACAATATCGTTCAGGCGTTTACGTCTATTCCGATAGTCAAAAGCAGATAGCTCAAGCCTCACGAGACACTTATCAGCAAGCTTTGAGTGATGTTGGTTACGGGACAATCACAACGGAGATTCTTGAAGCGCCAGAGTTTTATTTTGCTGAAGACTACCATCAGCAGTACTTAGCCAAAAACCCAAATGGGTATTGTGGGTTAGGGGGGACAAAAGTTGCTTGCCCTATGCCTACCAACGCCTAGAATCTTGACAACATTTATAGCTTTCAGCAGTCAGCTTTGGGTTAAATCGGCTCACTCTAAGTTCCTTAGCTCCCTTTAATGTCCTAACATTCGTAGCTACTACTATAAGAAAGCAATATGCACTTATAGGAAAAAGGCTAAAAGGGAAAGGTAAAAGGTTGTTCCCTTTTACCTTTCCCCGAAAACCAATTAGTTAAAAAGGCGACGCGAAAGGCTCTCGGCAGCTTATCGTAATTAGGCTGTCATTTCTTGCTGAATTTTGCTCTTGGCAGCTTTGAATTCAGTCGCCATTTGCTCTTTTTGCTCATCGCTGCAATTGTTGTCAATTGCAGTGAACATTGTGAATTCCTCTTGACGAATGTGATCGCCAACCATATCCATCAGATCTTTAACTTTTGATCTGAATTCATCAGCATTAGCGGGGTCCATCGCCTTAATTTGATCGAGCATCTGCTTCATTTGCGCTTGCTCATCGTATAGCTCTTGAGTGTTGTCATCGCCGTAGAATGGGCGAACTCTTGGATAGACGACTTCTTCTTCAGCTTGAGCGTGTACTAATAAATCTTTGTAGAGTTGTCCGAAATACTCTTGGAGCTTTTGAGGATCTTTCGTCGCTCCAATTTCGGTGAAGATAGTATTCGTCTTGTTGTGATCCAGCCGGATGAGGGTCTGGATGTTCATATCTTGCTTATCGGTGTTTTGGGTGGTTACGCTACCAACTACACCTGAGAATGCAGCGATCGCATCTTGCACCCGTCCCCAAAGTCCCTGATCAGCATCTTTGCCTGTCATTTCGCGGACACCCACCTGTTCAAGCATCCCCTTGAGCTGTTCTTGGTGAGCGCGTCCCTCGAAGTTAACGGTATTCAAAGGCCCAATTGCTACTTCAATATCAGCCCCTACCACCTGAGCGGCTTTGTGAATCATGATTCCACTCATGGCTTGACCATGCTTCATCAGTTCATGGTGCATGAGTTTCTGGTAGAACGTAAACTCATCACCTGACATCATCTGCTCAAACTGCGGAATAAATATTTTGGTCGCAGCACTAGGTTCAGATTGAATGCCATATTGAACGATGACCGTCTCGATAATGCCCAGGTTTTTCTGGTCATCCTCAAGCATATTTTGGAGACGCTTGCGAACATCTTCATCAGGACAGGCATCTATTAGTTTTTGCTCGTCAGAGATAAT
This sequence comes from Microcoleus sp. FACHB-SPT15, assembly GCF_014849525.1. Lineage (NCBI taxonomy): Bacteria > Bacillati > Cyanobacteriota > Cyanophyceae > Oscillatoriales > Microcoleaceae > Microcoleus > Microcoleus sp. FACHB-SPT15. The sequence continues at coordinate 50,865 of NZ_JACJNU010000024.1, forward strand.
TAATTCTTGAAATGCTTTCAGGTCAGCTAATCTTTCGCCGATCGCAAGCCGCTTTGTGTCGTCTAGTGTTGTCACCATGCTTAGTTCTCCTATAGCAAAATAATGGCATTGATACCCTCTTCACCGCACAGAAATAAGCCCTAGATTAAACACAGGGAGTGGGAAAGAGGGCTTTTCAGTGTTCGTTGTGAGCTTCGCACATCGAGTCTCTCTTGCAATCTAATCCTGCTATTTTGTCTAAATCGCCTATCTAGAAAGAGAAATAACAAAATGTTAAGTTAGCCTGTGTTTTTAAATACGAAAGCCTCAAATATAAGGCTTGAGAAGTACCTCCTGCGTGAGTGGTACGCATCAAATTGGCTCCGTAAAAATGTAGTGAATCTATCTGCTCTCAACGTCCGGCGTTGTCTTCGCCGAATGGATGCATATTGCGTATTCTTCCATCGTTGGTGGAATGCCCTGTGCATAGCTGATGTAACCATCAACTCTTACGTTATGGAGGATTGCGCTTTATGGAGCCAACACAACTAAGTCAAGAACTGCGCCAAGGAAAGAACCCCCACATGAGCCGTCGGCGAGCAATCATCGGCTTGTCTATGCTCGGCGGTTCCATGGGACAACTCGTCACACTCTACCAAACTGGAATTGTTAGTCACCTGCCCGATCCTCCGGGACAGAAGATTTTCGATGCAGACCGCGTTGACGCTTCTAACTACGCTTACAACAAATTCAACTCACCCGATGGACCAATAATGGTGTTTACTTATGCCATCACGGCTTGGTTGGCGGCGGCTGGTGGTCTGGAGCGCGCACAGCGCAACCCTCTCCTACCGATTGCAATGGGCATCAAGATCCTAATCGACGTGGTGACAAATGTTGAGCTAGCTCGTGAGGAGTGGAGTGAGAACAAAGCGTTTTGTGAGTACTGCCAAGTTGCGACGCTTTGCTCGTTTGCGTCCTTAGCACTCGCAGCGCCTGAAGTTATTGCCGCTACTCGCACCCTGCTCGGACGCCGCGATAAGAACACCACAGGCGAAGCCTAGACTCTTGTTGCTCTGCCTCCTGGTCAGGTTGAGACGGGAGGCAATACACATCAAATAAGTGATGCCACGAAAACCTGTGATCGCTCCTAATCTTTGAATTGGCTATTTGCCGACACTCTTGCTGTCTTAGTTTTCCTGTTTTACTAAGCGATCGCTAGTATTCATTACTAATCCATGATGAGCTAGCGGACAAGCGTGAGATGGTAAATGAGCAACATCTTGCTGTGCTTAGGCAAGGCATCCCTATTTGGAACAATTGGCGAGAAAACAATCCAGACATTAGACCAAACCTGAGCGAGGCAGACTTTACTAGCGTAGACCTCAGAGAGGCAGACCTCAGTGGTGTAGACCTTAGACAAGCCGTGTTTTATCGAGCAAACCTTAGTGGCACGGTTTTCTATCGGGCAGACTTAAGGGAAGCCAATCTTAGTCGAGCCAATCTGACTAGGGCATATCTTCCCTTAGCCAATCTCACAGACGCAAACCTCAGTGGGGCAAACCTTGCAATGGCGAACCTCATTGAGGCAAACTTGCGTAGGGCAAATCTGAGTGATGCAGACCTCAGTCTGGCAGATTTCAGTGAAGCAGACTTGAGTGAGGCAGGTTTAGAAAGAACCCAAGTCTGGAATGTTAATTTCAATAAGGCAATATTTACAGGAGCTTGCTTAGAAGACTGGCAGCTAAATATTGCTACAACCTTCCAAGACATAACGTGCGACTATGTTTATCTGCAAGCTCATCAACAGGCACGTCGTCCCTTGACTGGCAACTTTGCACCAGGAGAGTGTGCCCAGTTATTTGAAAAAGTATTAGAAACGATAGAGCTGGCTTTCCGCCATGGTATTGATTGGAAAGCCTTCTTCATTTCATTCCAAAAGTTAAAAATTGAGAATGATAGACCTGAGCTATCCATTCAAGGGATTGAAAATAAATCCGATGGTACACTGGTTGTCAAAATAAACCTTTCTCCTGAAGCTAATCAAACAGAGATTAAGAACTACCTAAAGCTAGAGTATGAAGCCGCTCTTAAATCTATAGATGCACAACCCAAAAATGCATTGGCTGCTCAAGAAGACCAGTTGATGATTTATCGTCAGCACAGTGCAGACCTAACCGAGGTTGTTAAGTGGTTGGCTAACAGAACTGAATAAGGAAACGGTGCTAATGTCAAGCACCTCTTGAACTTTCAGGAAGTATTATTGAAAGCTTTATAGTAAATCGTGTCAGCTTTACTGTTTCTTCACAATATTTCTTGTATCACAGAAGTAGGCAGTTAAGGAAGTTAAATAGCTGCCTGATTGAAAAGTTTTTTAAACCTTTGAATTATACGGGGTGAGTACAATGTCTCGTCGTTATAACCAAAACAATTCTCCCTTGGAACGTATCGTTTACAGCAAAGTCAACGTTAAAGGGAAAGTTCAGCTAGTACCACTGGAGTTGTACGCTGATGGCTCTGTTAAACGAGTTATCTGAATTAAACCAGGATTAACTACACACTCTTTAAGTGTTTTTTTAGAGCAAGTAGTGTTCCAGTAGAGATAGTAGAGACGTGAGGAGGGTTTGCACCACGAAGTCTTGAGAAAGCAAACTTCCCCTATCCTTCAGGATTCTCCTGAACACAGCCACTCCTTTATTCTTCTTGTTCAGTGAACCCCTGTAGGCAATGGGTTGAACGGGCTAGCTGTGTTTTGTACAGTAGCTGATTAGAAGCCAGTGATTGCGATCGCTCACGTCTCTAATTTTTTTTGGTGAGTAATATTAACAAGCCGCTAGATTTAAATGTCCGGATCGGCTAGCCTTCATAGTGTTAGTGTGATGTGAGGCTATGCGAACACTGGGCTATGCTTGAGGCACCTGAAAAATTCCCGATCCTGGGGCTACCGGTTCACCTATTAGATGACTATGACTACTGGCTTGGAACTCGTCTGCATCAAAAGCTGGGTAGCCATGTCGTGACACTGAATGCAGAAATGGCGATCCAAGCAGAGCAAAATGAGGCTCTCGCTAGCATTATTCGTGATGCCGAACTGGTGATTCCGGATGGTGCTGGAGTCATCTTTTACTTACGTCTCCAAGGGCAACGGCAACGGCGTTGTCCAGGAATTGAACTTGCTGAATCTTTAATCCGACAGGCTGGGCAATTGGGAGAGTCTTGCCCGGTTTTTTTCTATGGAGGGGCACCTAGTGTTGCACAGAATGCGGCTAAGGTTTGGCAACAACAACTTCCAGAATTAGCGATCGCAGGAGTTGAAGACGGCTACCTCTCACCGGAAGCGGAACAAGAATTAAAGAAAACCCTGGAAGCTAAGCAACCCCGGCTAATTTTGGTAGGATTGGGAGTCCCTCGTCAGGAGTTTTGGATTGCTAAACACCGCCACTTGTGCCCTCAAGCCACCTGGATTGGCGTTGGTGGGAGCTTTGATATCTGGGCAGGGCTTAAAACCCGTGCGCCAGTGTGGTTACGGGAAAATAATCTGGAATGGCTTTACCGACTTTATCAGGAACCCTGGCGTTGGCGGCGGATGATGGCTTTGCCACAGTTTGCTCTAAAAGCGATCGGCCAGCGCTTGGTTTGAAGTAAATTTAGAGTTTCGTTGGGCACCTGCCCAATGAAAAGAGAAAAGTCTTGAATTCGCTTATACTCACCAATCATTGTTGATTGCTTGTCTATGACCACAGCATTTGCTCCTCCTGGTAATCCTAAAACTCAGCAGCAAGTGGCTTCCAACGCGGGAACCACTCAAATGCCTGTGATAATCAAGTTACAAGGGGTGACAAAAACCTATCCCAATGGCAGTCGGGGATTACTTGATGTCAATCTGGAAGTGAATCGAGGAGACTTTTTGTTTGTCACCGGCCCTTCTGGTGCTGGGAAGTCAACGTTGTTGAAGCTGCTTTATGGTGCGGAACGTCCAACACAGGGAGATGTGATTCTTGAGCAGTTTAATGTGGGGAAGTTGAGGGGCGATCGCTTATCATTACTCCGTCGCCGCATTGGTATTGTTTTTCAAGACTACAAACTCATTCCCCGTCGTACTGTCTCAGAAAATATTGCCTTTGTCCTGTGGGCACAAGGCTTCACCCGCAAGGAAATTCAGCGTCGTCTGCTGCCAACGCTGAAGTTAGTAGGTTTGCAACATAAAGCTGACTGTTTTCCTGAAGAACTCTCTGGAGGAGAACAACAACGGGTAAGCCTTGCGCGTGCCATCATTGGCACTCCTCCAGTGTTGCTAGCGGATGAACCAACTGGCAACCTCGATCCCGATAATTCTCGGCAGGTGTTGCGGATTCTCAAAAAGCTGAACGCAATGGGTGCAACAGTGATTGTTACCACTCATGATGAACAGCTAGTGCAAATGTCTAATCAACCCGTCGTGCAACTGCGGGATGGGCATTTGCATCAAGAGTTTTGAGAAGCGATTCTGGAAGAAGCTTACTGTTGCTTACAAGTCGTCCGCCACTTTGTTGTTTGTCCAGGAGATAAATAACCAATAACCAACAACAAATAACAGGAAATCCCACGTCTAAAGGACGTGGGATGAGCTAATCTTCATCCTTGGCTAAAGAAAACAAGGGCAAAAAATCCAATGAGTCCGCCAATAAGAATAACACCTGTCCATTCAGGTTCAGAAAGATCTCGATTAAATCCGCACCACAAGCACTGATACTTATTGCGGCTAAGTTGAGCTAGTGAGCTTTTCCCGCATCTTGGACATTCTGGCAAGGTGTTTCTGATTTCTAAAAACTCTTGGTTCATTGTTAGTAATTGATTTAGATGAATTACTAATAAGTGAAAATTAGGGTACTGTGTGACAAGCTTTAAGAAAAAATATTCGGCTCTTCAGTACTTAGTATGCTAAATCAACAATTAAGATGCCAATTAAGCAAGCATCTAATTCGGTAATTTTCAAAATGTCTAAAACCATAAGCAGAGCGTTTAATCAACTT